>CAKQVC010000126.1 GCA_934277655.1 uncultured Clostridia bacterium | reverse complement strand
GCCCTGACCGATTCGGTTTCCTTCATAGCTGTACCAGGAACCTGCTTTTTCGACTAGTTTAGCGTCTACCGCTGAATCCAGAATGTCTCCCGCTCTGGAAATGCCTTCCCCATACATAATATCAAATTCAGCCTGTTTAAACGGAGGGGCAACTTTATTTTTTACGACTTTCACACGGGTGCGGTTTCCTACAACTCCATCACCGACTTTAATGCTTTCGATTCTTCTTACATCTAATCTCATGGAAGAATAGAATTTCAATGCACGTCCTCCAGTAGTAACTTCCGGATTACCAAACATGATCCCGACTTTTTCACGCAGCTGATTGATAAAAATAACACAGGTATTTGACTTATTTACTGTACCAGTGATCTTTCTGAGTGCCTGCGACATCAGTCTTGCCTGAAGTCCCACATGACTGTCTCCCATTTCTCCCTGGATTTCTGCTTTCGGAACCAATGCTGCAACCGAGTCTATGACGATGACATCAAGCGCTCCGCTTCGTGCCAGCATATCACAGATTTCTAAAGCCTGTTCTCCTGTATCTGGCTGAGATACCAGAAGTTCTCCCACATCAACACCGAGATTCCTGGCATATACCGGATCCAGTGCATGTTCCGCATCAATGAAGGCTGCTTTGCCTCCTGCTTTCTGCGTCTGTGCTACAATATGAAGCGTCAGTGTTGTCTTACCGGACGATTCCGGTCCATATATTTCAACGATCCTTCCCTTTGGCACACCGCCGATACCGGTTGCGATATCAAGACTGATTGATCCGGTCGAAATCGAATCAATATTCATCTGCGCACTGTCATCGCCTAACTTCATAATGGCACCTTTACCAAACTGTTTCTGGATTTGTGCCATTGCAGCTTCCAATGCTTTATCCTTTTCTGACTTATTTGTATTTACACTCATGATTTCCCTCCGAACATAAAGAACACATGTTCTTGCCTGACATTATCTTATACTATTTTTACTGTTTCGTCAAGCTTTTTATTTCTATCTTAATTATACATTTTTAACATTTTATGTCAATACCTTTGAGGCATTTACCAATGTTCTTTTTTATGTGAAAATGATCGCTATGCAAGATTTTTAAAATAATGAAAAAAATTCTATACAAAGCGTTTGAATGTTCTCGTATTAAAGAAGCTTCCCTGCATGAATGACAAAATCTCTGAGCTTTAGTCTTTAATCAGGCGATACACTTCATACAACATGCTGAGCAACGTGTAATGGCGGTTCCATTTTCTGCTCACGTTTCTGTAATAAGATTTTACAGATTTCACTTTGCCCTTATAAGCAATCCCGATATAAGCCAGTCCCACCGGCTTATCCGGACTTCCACCTCCCGGACCGGCAATTCCGGTAACAGATATATTTAAATCTGCACCTGTTTTCTTTGCCAGTCCTGCTGCCATTTCCTCTGCAACTTCCGGGCTCACAACACCAAAAGTTTCAATTGTCTCCGCTTTTACTCCAAGCTCTGTTTCTTTTGCATCACAGCTGTAAGTCACATAACCTCTTTCGAAGATTTCTGAAATCCCTGCAACATCCGTAAGTGCCCCCGCAAAAAGACCTCCGGTACATGATTCTGCACAGGCTATGGTAATTTTCTTGTCAAGGAGAAGTTTTCCGACAACGTCTATCAATTCCTCATCATCATAACTGTAAATGTGATCACCTACAATCGCTTTTACTTTTTCGACCATCTCATCAACTGCAGTCTCTGCTTCTTTTTTTGAAGCACGCTTAGATGCAATTCTGAGACTACATTCGCCTTCTTTTGCATAAGTTGCCAAAGTCGGATCTGTCTGCCCGTCAATAAGAGGCAGTAAGACAGTTTCCAGACTGGATTCGCCAATTCCGAACAGACGGAGCATACGGTAGTAGATAACACTGTCCTGTCTCTTTTGCAGTAAAGGTTTTACCTGCAGTTCAAACATTCTTGTCATTTCTCTTGGTGGTCCCGGCATTGCGATAATCATCTTGCCATCGTTTTCGAGAGCAAAACCGGGAGCGGTTCCGGCATCATTGGGAAGAACCAGTGCTTTTGATGGCATATATGCCTGCTTCAGATTGTTTGGCGTCATCGTTCTTCCGGCTCTTTCATAATTTTCTTTCAGATACTTCATGCAGTCCGGGTTCTCAACAATAATATCCCCCATTGCTTTTGCTATCGTCTCTTTGGTCAGGTCATCTTGTGTCGGTCCCAGTCCGCCAGTTGTCAAGATAAGGTCGCAATCCCGAAATGCCAGATGAATCAGTTCTTCCAGCCTGCCTGGATTATCGCCTACCGTATAATGGTACATAACATCATATCCTAGATTGTTTAACTGTCTGGATAAGAACGCTGCATTTGTGTTTACAATCTGTCCAAACAAAATTTCAGTTCCAACTGTTAAAATCGCTGTTTTCATATTTCCCTCTATTCTTTTTTATTGCAGCACCCGGCTGCTTAAATTTTCAAAGCCGTCTTTTATCGAAAATCCCACGAACATGTAAAGTCTACGATGGTCATGGGATTTCTGTTTTCACATTGAAAATACTTTCTTGTTCTGCATTACATACTCAATTCCGGAATAAACCGTCATTACCAGCGATGCCCACAGGAAAATCTGAGCCGCCCAGTATAATGGAACGAAATCAGGAAACGCCGGAACCAGCAAAAGCAGAGGCACTGTAATCATCTGCAGGACTGTTTTGATCTTACCGCTCATTCCTGCTGCAATAACGATACCTTCCGACGCTGCTACTGTTCTCATGCCTGCAACCGTAAACTCTCTCGCCAGAATAATAATCAGCATCCATCCTGGAACCTGCTGCGGGATCATCAGACAAAAAGCGGAATATACCAGAATTTTGTCTGCCAGAGGATCCATAATTTTTCCGAAGTTAGTGACAAGGCTATACTTTCTTGCAATTTTTCCATCCAGCATGTCTGTCAGAGATGCTACAATGAAAATAAGAAAGGCAGCTATATAATAGTTGAGCAGATATGCTGCAATAAAAAAAGGTACGGCAATTACTCTTGCAATTGTCAGTTTGTTAGGCAAATTCATTTTTATACCTCCTCGCCAACCAGATCATAATCAAAAGCGTCACGAATCTGTACGTATACCATATCTCCAGGTTTCAGATCACGTTTCGAAGTAAAGATGACAGAATCATCAATTTCTGGTGCATCATATTCAGTTCTCCCGATATAACTTCCGTCCTCATCTTTTTCTTCTACCAGAACCTGCAGGGTTTCTCCGATTTTTTCCTGATTCAGTTTAAGGGAAATATCCAGCTGGCGGCGCATGATAGCATCAGCCCGCCGCTGCTTGATTTCCTCATCAATCTGATTTTTCATTTTACCTGCAGGTGTGTTTTCCTCCTGAGAATATGTAAACACTCCCAATCTGGCAAATTCCACAGACTCTACGAAATCATACAGATTATCAAAATCTTCTTCTGTCTCTCCCGGGAATCCAACGATGAAAGTCGTGCGAATATGAATATCCGGAATTGCCTTACGAAGTCTTTCGATCGTGTTTTGGATAGACGCACTGGTTGATCGTCTCCGCATGGCTTTTAGCACTGCATCGCTGGAATGTTGTATTGGAATGTCAATATAGTGGCAAATTTTTGCTTCTGTTGCCATAACGTCAATCAGTTCATCCGTAATACGATCTTCATAACAGTACATAAGACGGATCCACTGAATCCCATCGACTTTGCAAAGCTCTCTCAAAAGTTCCGGAAGCATATATTTTTCATAGAGATCAATACCGTAATTGGTAACGTCCTGTGCGATCAGGATCAGTTCTTTACATCCTGCAGCTGCCAGTTCCTCTGCTTCAGCAAGAATATCTTCCATTTTCTTGCTGCGAAAACTACCACGGATAGAAGGGATTACACAATACGCACAATAATTATTGCAGCCTTCTGCAATTTTTAAAGTTGACGTAAACGGATTATCGTCAACTTTTCGCTTCATGCGCGGCAGAACATCTCCAAAACAACCAGTTACATAGTTTTTTCGTGTATCCAGATCGCGAAAGATCTCCGGTAGCTTTTCATATTCATTGACACCAATAAAACAGTCAACCTCCGGCATTTCTTCGAACAACTCTTTACTATATCGCTCGGAAAGACAGCCTGAGACAACCAGTTTTTTTCCGGATTCTTTATACTGACTCATTTCAAAGATTTTATCAATGGATTCTGTTTTCGCATCATTGATAAATCCACAGGTGTTTACCATGATAATATCTGCCTCTTCCGGCGAAGATGCGAGCGAATATGCTTCATCCTCCAAGAGAATGCCCTTGGCTACTTGCGTATCATTAAAGTTTTTAGGACATCCTAAAGTTTCTATGTATACTTTCATTCATTCTTTTCCTCTACTTCTTTTCCCATATTTTCGAATTCTTCTTCTGTCATCAGAACCTGCCGCGGCCGGCTGCCATCCTGCGGTCCTACAATCCCTCTGACTTCCATCATATCGACAATCCTTGCCGCACGGTTATATCCGATTCGGAATCTTCGCTGCAACATGGAAACTGATGCCTGTCCGCTTCGTACAACGAGTTCAATAGCATCCGGCAACAGTTCATCTGTATCATCAGCCGAGTCCTGCACATTACTACGCTCAATTCGAGTCAGAACATCTTCATTATAGGAATTTGTATTCTGATCCACCTGACTTTTGGCAAATTCAATAACTTTATTCACTTCTCCATCTGAGACAAAAGTGCCTTGTACACGGATTGGTTTGCCCATTCCCATTGGATTAAACAGCATATCGCCTTTGCCGACAAGCTTTTCTGCACCCTGCATGTCCAAAATCGTCCGGGAATCCACCTGCGAAGAAACTGCGAACGCAATTCGCGACGGAATGTTAGCCTTAATAACTCCGGTAATAACATCTACCGAAGGTCTCTGTGTTGCAACGATCAGGTGCATGCCGGCAGCTCTCGCCATTTGTGCCAGGCGGCAGATAGATTCTTCAATCTGTGATGGCGCAGCCATCATAAGGTCAGCAAGCTCGTCAATAATAATAACTACCTGCGGCATAATCTTCTCTTCTTCGCCGTTTGCTTTCGCAAATTCATTATAGGCCTCAAGATCCCGAACTCCGTTTTCAGCAAATTTTTTATAACGATTCGTCATTTCCGCTACAGCCCAGTTCAGCGCAGCGGCTGCCTTGGATGGATCTGTGACAACCGGAATCATTAAATGCGGAATGCCATTGTAATTACCTAATTCTACTACTTTCGGGTCAATCAGGATCAACTTGACTTCATCTGGGTTTGCCTTGTAAATAAAACTGGTAATGATACTGTTGATGCAGACGGATTTACCAGATCCAGTCGATCCTGCAATCAAAAGATGTGGCATTGTCTTCAAATCCGCAACTATGGCATTGCCACTGATATCCTTGCCGACTGCGAAAGTAATTTTTGATTTGCTTTTCCTGAAAGCTTCTGAATCAATGATCTCCCGTAGTCTGACCATCGTTACTGAATCATTTTCCACTTCGATGCCGACAGCTGCCTTACCCGGAATCGGAGCCTCAATACGAATAGATTTAGCTTCCAGATTCAGTGCAATGTCATCAGCCAGTCTTACGATGCTGCTTACTTTTACACCTACTGCAGGCTGAATTTCATATCTGGTTACGGTCGGTCCCTGTGTAACTTGTATAACTCTTGCATCTACATGAAAATTTTTCAGAGTATCTTCCAGTTTCTGTGCCTTGGCTGCAAGCACGTTATTGCTTGTCCTGCTTCCACCTGTTGGTTTTTCAAGCAAAGAAATCGGAGGTTTCTTATAAACTTTAGGAACCTGCTGTGCATTGATTTCTTCAGTTGTCAGCATTGCCGTTTTCGCTTCTTTATTCGTAAGTTTTTCTATGATTTCCTTATCCGGCGTTCCCGGCTGAGCAATTTCCTGCTTCGTAGTTCCTGTTTTTTGTGTTCTGGAGTTTCCAGGAGAAACTGAACCCGGATTCTCTGTTTCCGCCTTTTCCAATCCAAGACCAAAACCAGGCTGTGAGACAGCTACCCCATTAATTCCAAATCCCTCTGCCGTAGAATTTTGAGTTTCCAGCCCAAATCCTTTCGATATTGAATGATTTCTTCCAAAGAGTGAATCATCTGTCATGTATTTCAATACATTATTTCCGGTACTATGTGGCTCATCCGTAATTCCTGCCGCCTGACTTGGCGGTATATATGTTTCATGAGGTAGAATAAAATCACTGTCTGGCATCCTTTCATTCAGCTCCGGACTTTTTCCCGTCATGATCTGCTCATCATTTTCCAGAATACTGCTGTTTACGATTTTTAATTCCCGTTTTCGCTCTGTATTCTCAGCTGCTGCAGCAAGCAATGTTTTTCCCTGTAAAGGCCCTCCTGATTTCAGATATTCTTCTCGACG
>CAKQVC010000125.1 GCA_934277655.1 uncultured Clostridia bacterium | reverse complement strand
CGATGACAGCGCCGCCACTGTGGACACGGGCGGCGCGAATCTGACCGTAGCCGGGCGACCGCAGCCACCACCAGCAGTTTCCTGTTTCCTCCTCTTCATAAGCACCGTTTGCCACGGCATAGTTAGTCGGTGTGCATGCTCTTGCCTCCTCCGAAGCAAAATACTTTTCCGCTTCCTCTATGCTGAGCAGGAAAATCTTGTCCTGCGTCTTCCTACCACCTTTCGTCCTATATTTTCTGTTGTCCGGATTCTCAAGCGTTATTTCGGCGATCCACTTTTGTTCATCACCTATAAATGCAGCTTGCATAAATTCTTCATTGAGCCATCGGCGAATCGAAGATGTCTCCCATGTTACGCCTTTATTTTTTTCGTTATATAGCTTCCTGTGATTCATGTACAATTAACTGCGTCAGACTGTTAAAGTCTTCGCACGGATGTTTCCAGATAAAGGTTTGATTGTCTCCTTCATATTTAATGATTTCTGCAATCTGTGACATACAATTGCCTCGCTTTCTTGTCATCTCTATATGATGTTTCTTTTTTCCATTGTATCAAACCTTTCTCGCTTTGTACTATGCACGCTGCTAAATACCGTAACTTTTTTCACAAAAACGACAAAAACTGCCCGAACTTCATCAGACAGTTTTTCATTCATCATATTTTTCTGTACGCTATAGTGCTTCGATTTCTGCAACAGTCAAACCAGTATTTTCAGCAATCACTTGAACCGAAATGCCTGCATTTTTGAAACTCTTTGCAATCTTTCGTTTTTCCTCTGCTGCACCCTCTTCTTTTCCCTTTCTCAATCCTCTGTCGTACCGTATTATCATTTCTTCTTCCAAAGTCATAATTCGATCTACCTCCTCGTCGTTATTGGCATTTCTTATCAGCTTTCCTGCTTCTTTTTTATCGCAGCAATGCGTTTGTCAGTGATATTTTCTCAGAGGCGAAGTTGTCAATGCCGTACAGAACCAGCACTTCATCATACTCGCCTGCCAGCTTTTCTACGTCGCCACGGTAATAACGGGTGTCGATCATAGAAATCTTGCTATAGTCATTCATCAAAAACGGCACGAAAGAATTGGCGAAAGAATCCTTAATAATCAGAATGCTGCCTTTCTTTCCGGCTTCCGTATCTTTCATTTCAACATCGACTTTGTCATAATTCCCCCCAAAGTAGACGGCGTACTTATCTTTTTTATCCAGGAATTCCTTGAAATAAACCGAATCATATGTCTTGCCTTCTATCGTTACCTTGCAGTCTGCATCCAAGGCTGCCGCAGGTGTTTCTACTGCATCCGCCTGCAGGGAATCCAAAAGAACCTTGGAATACAACGTTCCATAGAACTCATCCGAAAGTACGGTCATTCCCAGATCTTCATAAGACGGGATCTCCGTCCGCAGTGAGGAAGACGCTTCATACTTTTCTTTTGCAGCATCCGTGCTTCCATGTGCCTTTAAAAATCCGACATAACCAAGATATGCGCCATATCCGCTCCAGTGATGGTCTGTCCGGAAGAAAACACCCTGATCCGCACCAAGTCCTGCAGATTTCATATCAAGCGCAGCAGCCGTTATGGAAGATACACCTCCAAGGCTTGCACCGCCTTGTGCCTCTGCAGCTCCAAGAAGACCTCTTAGATCAATCAGACTATCTCCTAACATATCTTCCGCATCATCAAACGCTTTATCCTCATCAAACGTCATTGCATTCTTCGGAAGGGCGTCCTCATAAATATAGGCGGCGGTCGGAACCAGCATGGCACGAACAGCAATCCCCTCTTTTTCACAAGATTCTTTCAGATTACGCACCTGCCGTAGGTTCTTATCATATCGCTCCCAGTCAAACTCACTTTCTGTGATGCGCTTTACCGCCCTCGTCTTGTCCTTGCTTAAATAAACACCGTTAATATCATGAATACCGACCGCTGATTCTACCGCAGCCATGGTTTTTACCCAAAAATTACGCCCGATAATCTGATCGTTCAGATAGTTTTCGGCCTGCGTTTCGAATCTTCCGCTCAAAACAGCATCTGCCGAGAGTTTCGGTTTCTCCTGCAGATAACGGTTCTCGTTCTCTGAAAAAGAAACTTCCGGAGTCACGATTGTCCCTACACACAGAACTGCCAGAAACACCGATGAGGTAATGATCAGAATCAGACTTCTCATTCTATTTTTGCTTGTTTTCATCTCATCTTCCCCCTCTTAAAATCTGAAATACAGGAACGGATTATAGGAACCGCTCACAAGGAACGCAATGGATAAGCCGAAGACTGCCAGAAGTACAGCTGATTCCAATATGCCTGCTGCAGCCTCGTTTTTAAGCAATCCGCAGATTTTACTACATACATTCTTAACCAGCGGTGTGGAACCGATGGTGCAGGCTATAAGCAGCCAGATTCTGCTGACTGCAAGGTACCGGAAGTCGCTGTCCATCCATCCGCTTCCGCCTCCGAACATGCAGACGATATAATCCTTCATCTGGCCAAAATCCGTCAGACCGAAAATGACCCATCCCAGAATGATCAAAACAAGGCTGTAGAGATGCCCCACTGCTGCCGGAGCTTTGTTCAGCCATTTTAAAAGTACCAGTTTCTCTACGATCAGGATGATGCCGAAATAGCATCCCCATGCAACGAAATTCCAGCTTGCACCGTGCCACAGACCGGTCAGTGCCCAGACGATGGCAATGTTGATCAGCTGACGTCCGAGACCCTTCCGATTTCCTCCCAGCGGCACATACACATATTCCTTGAACCAGGAACTGAGTGACATATGCCAGCGGCGCCAGAACTCGGTAATGCTTCGCGAAACATATGGATAATTAAAGTTTTCCAGGTAATCGAATCCAAAGATTTTTCCAAGACCGATAGCCATATCCGAATAGCCCGAAAAGTCGAAATAAATCTGGAAAGTAAAGGCGATCGCCCCCAGCCATGCTGTTGCAACGCTCAGCCGGCTCACATCCATCGCCGTGATCTCGCTCCAGATAACATACACCTGATTTGCCAGAAGCACCTTCTTGCCGAAACCGATGATAAAGCGGCGGACACCTTCTCCGATCTGTTCGATGTTGGTTTTTCTGCCGACCAGCATAACCGCAACATCTGCATAACGGACGATCGGACCTGCGATCAACTGCGGGAACAAGGTCACATAAGCAGCGAAAGCAATAAAATCCTTCTGCGGCGGAACTTTTCCCCAGTAAACGTCAATAATATAGGACATGGTCTGAAAAGTATAAAACGAAATGCCGATCGGCAGCGCCAGTCCAAGGAGTCCCAGGCTGCTTCCCGCAATTGCGTTGATCGTTCCCAGCACAAAATCTGTGTATTTAAAGAATCCAAGCAGCAGAAGATTGCCGGCAACACAAATGATCATCAATGCTTTTGCTGACGTTTCTCCACTGCCATTTTTCCCGATCAACCTTCCCATCACGTAATTAAACACGATAGAAAACAGCATCACCAGAATATATTTCGGCTCGCCCCAGCCATAAAAGATCAGGCTGGCAATCAAAAGCCAAAGATTCCTCCCTTTCAAAAACCTTTCCGGAATCAAAAAGTACAGAATCAAAGTAATTGGCAAAAATGCCATAAAAAATACCGAACTGCTAAATACCATAAATTATTTTTCTTCCTCCTGTTATTCAGAAATATGATTTTCTCTTTTTCAAAAAACAGTAACGTTCCGCCTTGTTTTTTCGCAAGGCGGAACTCTTCATTCATTTTAAATGTTTGTTATGTGTTATGCATGATACTTTATCTGCTCGAAAATCGCTTTGTAACTCCTCAACCTTTCTATGATCAGAAATCACCGCCGTCCTCATCTGTTATGAGCTGCAATGAGCTCTTTAACATCCATCTGCTGGTCGGATGCTGCATTGGTATCTTGTGTATCGCTGCTGGACGACATATCATCCATACCGTCGCCCATGTCACTCGTCACATCTCCCATTGGATCGCCATCTATGCCATTAACCGCTGCGATCGCCTGCTCCAGCTTGGAAAGTACATCATCCGGAATGGACTGACTTCCGCTGTTGTCATAGCTTTCGATGGTATACTTATATACAACCTCACCATTCAGCGAATAAGCATCGCCAAAGCCGACATAACCATTTTCAACCGAAAATGCATTTCCTATATATTCTGCGATCTGCCGGTTAAATCCAGTCTTCTCTTTCAAGATAAAGGTTGCCATGCTCTTGCCATTATCGATAGCTTTTTTCAGTCCTTTTGGAATATCATAGAAAGTATCCACTCTCTGTGCATTGGTGTACATATAGCAGTATTTCGTACCATTGGCTGCCGGAATCTCATTATGATCCCATGGATAGGATCCATCGTCCTTGATTGTGTCCGGTACATTGAAATAGCTATAACCAGGCTTGCCGTTAGAGCCTCCGTCAAACATCACATCGACATGATACCATTCGCCGTCCAACTGAACGACATCCCACGCATGCTCTCCGCTTTCGGTGGAATGGATGATCACACACGGAATATCCAGTGCATCCATAAATAACTTGAAGGTTGTTGCATCACCGACGCAGATGGCATTGTGAGAACGCAGCACTCCATATGGTGTATGTGTTTCATTCTGTCCTGCCACGATTGGATTCAGACTCTCACTGTTATAAGTCGTCCACTTGAACAACCAGTCATATACCGCCTTTTCCTTTTCATAGTCGGTCATATCATCCTTGATGATTTCTTTTATGACCTCTGTCATCTTATCATGCACAAATAAATCTTTTTCATTCAGCTTGCTGGTATCCCCTGTTTTATACGCCTTAATTACCGCCGAATCATCATAAATCTCGTGCACCGTGGTTTCCGATTCTCCCAGCAGTTTATTCATCTTGCTGATCATGCTTCCGCTCTGAATAAACACCCCTGCAACCAAAACAATGATCAGAATCTGTGGAATAAGACTCTTTTTATTATGTAGACCTTTTCTTAAACCCTTTTTAAAATCACTGAAATTTCTTCTGCGAATTTCTTTCTTTTCCTTTGCCGGAATTTTTTCTCCCTTATCAATCATCTCATTCTACCCCTTTACTAATCGCATTTCTTAAAGCAGCTTCTACCTGATCGGCATCATCACTGACGATCAGTGCCACATAGTTACCCTGCACGACAACTCTGGCATTATCCAGTTTATAAACTTCCTCCGGTTTATATCCCGAGAACTCCTGTCTGCGCTCTGTGATCCTATCCTCCAGCTTACTCTTGGCGATACTTACATCCTCGCTCTTCTTCATATGCATAACCGATACTTCATCAGCCACGCCTCCCGAAGAAGTCTGAAGAACTGCTCCGTCATCGATCATGTCAAACTGTACCCCGTACAAGTTGTCAAAGCTGTCATCATACAGATCTTCCCCATAGCTGTACCATTCATCCAGAGTCCCCTCTGACGCTGCATCCTTGCATGCTTTAACAATATCCAGACATTTTACATTTTCGGTACCGCTGTCTCCACATGCGCAAAACATGCTGATCCCGACGATAACCGCAAGCAGGACTAATGCGGTTTTCCCCGTTTTTCTTTTTTCTTTCATCTCGAATCCCCTTTTATTTTTTTGATCTGCACAGGAAAAAGCCAAAAGTTCTTTCTTTTTTAACCTGTTTTCCTGCACCCCTCAATGTACTATGAGTGTACTACACAAAGTCATACACGTCAACAGATTTTTCATAGTTCTGACAAAAAATTTTCCTTTCCGAAATATCAAAACCCTGCTTACACAAAAAAACTCCGAAGCAGGTGTTTCTCTCCGGAGTCTTTCTTTCTGTTTTATATCTTCATGTAGATTTTTTTCTTGCTTTTCTGTTTAGAACTGCCGCCTATTTCATATCCAGCGTCCAGTCCTGCAGATTAGTATGAAGCAGGTGGTGCGATTCCTTCGATAATGGCTCGCCCAGATATTCCTCGTAGGTCAGTTGAACCGCTTTGTTTTCGTGGGAAAATCGAAGTTCATTATTCTTATCCAGTCCGTACAGCTTCTTTCCACGCATTGCGGCACGTTCTTCTCCGTCGACAAACGGCTGACCACCGCCGCCGACACAGCCGCCCGGACAAGCCATGACTTCTACAAAATCATATTCTGCCTTACCGGTTTTGACCGCTTCGATCAGCTTCCGTGTATTACCCAACCCACTGACAACGGCAACTTTAAGTTCATTATCGCCCAGCTGGAATTTTGCATCTTTCCAACCGTCCATGCCGCGGATTTCCTTAAATGCATCTGGTTGCGGATTTTCTCCGTTTACCAGAAAATATGCACTTCGAAGTGCTGCCTCCATGACACCTCCGGTTGTTCCGAAAATGACAGCCGCACCGGAACCTTCTCCAAAGATATCATCAAACGGCATCTCGGTCAGATCCTGTGGCTTAATGCTGTCGCAACGGATCAGACGATCAAGTTCCCTTGTCGTCAGTACCAGGTCCACATCGCTGCCATGGCCGGAGCTGTCT
>CAKQVC010000124.1 GCA_934277655.1 uncultured Clostridia bacterium | reverse complement strand
CATCTTCTGCCCCTTGATTTAAGAGTTCCTGCAGAACCGCCGCCGGAAAAGCGCGAAAGATATTCCCACAGCCAAAGTGAACCCATTTAGGGTTGTTTTTTGTATACTTCCTAACCACATCGATATCAAAGCCTGGAAGTTGAATGTGCCTTTCACTCCATTCGGAGGAATTTAATTGCGATAAATTTAACTCCATCATAGTCTTTATCCCTTCTTTCTGTAGCAAATGTGCTGCAATTCTTCTTAAGTTCAAGCCTTGTTTCGCTTTTTCTATACTTGCAATTTTTCGACTTTATTGTTAATCCATTTTCTTGAATAAAAGCGCTTTGTTAAAATCACGCATTTAACAAAGTCTTCTGTTTGCGCCAAGATTACAACCGCAAAAATCGGTAATTTCCATAGTAATGCGCCAATAAATACCAACGGTACACTTATCAGCCAAATTGCCGACACCTCGGTTTTCATCGCAAACTTTACATCTCCACCTGCTCTTAAAATTCCTGTAATCAGGGTAATATTGTAAATTTTAAGCGGTATTAAAATACCATAAATGCACAGTAGACTCATCAAATACCGTCTGCCCAGTTCATTAAAGTGAAACATCCCCGTTACCGGATATGCAACTGCTACCAAAAGGCCTCCGGCCAAAATTCCCAAAAAAACATTTAGCCTTAAAAGCCTGCGTGCACTATGCCATGCATCCTCTTTTTCTCCTCGTCCGAGTAATTCACCAATAAGAATCAAGGTTGCGTCACCAACGCTATAAATAGTTTTTGTAAAAATATGTGTAACAATATCCGCCGCCTGAGTTACTGCAGATGCCAAAATGCTAATTCTGCCATATGCAGCATTATACGCTGACATGCCCCCACTCCACATCATTTCATTGAAGGTCGTCGGAACTGCATTTTTAAATATTTCAATGGCTAATATGCGATTACCGCGGCAAAAGTAATCTTTTTTTCTTTTAACAGTGGATTCTTGGTAACAAGCATAGCCCCAAGCAGAATCAGCAAGTTAATCAATAACGATATAGTCGTCGCCAATCCGGCGCCATCTGCTCCCATTGCGGTAAATCCAAGCTTTCCAAAAATCAGAATGTAATTCAATCCAAGATTTGAAAGAATTGCAATACAGCTCGCAAAAACAGGCAGCTTAACATGCTGTGTGCTTTTTAAGGACATAACTAACGGAAGCACAACGCTGTATATCAGCAAGCAGGGACTTCGATACACCATATAAGAAGCGCCCATCTCCGCGACGGCAGAATAACGGGTAAATATCTGCAGCAGATGTTCCGGAATAGCAAGCACCAGCACAAAAAGGAAAATGCTGAACGAAAGTGCTGCACATATCGTAATTGACAATGTCTTGCGAATTCCTTTCCAGTTTCCGCTTCCGTAAAACTGGGACAAAAATGTCGCAGCACCACCAGAAAACCCATAGATAGTCATAGACTGAATAAAAAACAGCTGCGTGCCAAGCCCAACGGCCGACACTGCAGTCTCCCCCAAGCTACTGACCATCAGAGTATCAACAAAGTCCGCGCCGGCAGTTAACAATCCTTCCAAGGAAAGAGGAAACGCCAGTTTCACAAGCTTTTTCTTTAAAATGTTTTCATCCTTCATTTTTTTGTTTCTGCAAACTTTCCTGAATGCCATTCAGATATGCAATGCCAAGGGCTCTGTCATATAAGCCATAACCCGCTCGTCCATGTTCGTCCCAAATCATTCTGCCGTGATCCGGGCGAATGTATCCGTCAAACCCAACTTCGTTCAACGCTTTCATAATTTCATACATATCAAAACTTCCGTCGGAAGAAAGATGCGATGATTCATAGAATCTCCCTGGTTCTTCGATTTTTAAGTTTCTGACATGGGCAAACGCAATCCGCCCCTTCTTTCCAAAGTAGCGAATCAATTCCGGCAAACAATTCTGCGGGTTTGACCCCAACGATCCGGTGCAAAGTGTGATACTATTATATGGGCTGTCTACTAGAGAGAGGATTTCATCAAAAGTTTCTTTTGAATTTGCGATTCTTGGAAGCCCGAAAATATCCCAAGGCGGATCATCCGGATGCATCGCCATTTTGATATCGCAAGCTTCACAAACAGGAATAATCGCCTCTAAAAAATATTTCAAATTTTCTTTTAACTTTTCATGAGAAACCTGCTCATAAGCCTTGAACAGTTTTTTTAACTCTGCCATACGAGCCGGCTCCCAACCTGCCATCTCAAATTCGCCGGTCTGATTTTGAATTTCATCTGCGAATTTTTGGGGGTCTGTAATTTTATCAATGATCGTTTGATCATAACTCATGGTATTCGATCCATCCGGTAATTTCCGATCCAAGCTTGTCCTCGTCCAGTCAAATACTGGCATGAAATTATAGCAAATTACCTTAATACCGATTTCTTTTAAATTCTCGATTGTTTTCTTATAATTATCAATGTATCGATCTCTGCTTGGAAGTCCCAGCTTGATATCCTCATGTACATTGACGCTCTCAATTACCTCCAGTTCCAAACCTGCATCCGTGACTTCTTTTTTCAACGCACGCAGCCGTTCAAGCGGCCATACTTCCCCTGCCGGCAAATCCATCAGCGATGTCACAACACCGGTAATACCGGGAATTTGCCTAATATATTTCAATGGGATTGGATCCATTTCAGATCCATACCACCTAAATGTCATTTTCATTGCTTGTCTCCTTCCAGTGTATCAAATTTAAAAAACTCCACTGTATTATAATAAGAAATATCTTCAATTATTTTCCCCAGAGTTGTAAGATTGAAGGGATATAATCCCTCTGTAACCCAGTCACCAATCACTCGGCACAAAGTCCTTCTGAAATACTCATGTCTTGTGTAGGAGAGAAAACTTCTGGAATCTGTCAGCATGCCGACAAAATTTGCAAGCACATTATGCGCCGCCAAATTTGTCATCTGATCATACATGCCGTCCAAATGATCATTGAACCACCACGCGCTTCCATGTTGCACCTTACCGCGCACGCCAATTTCGTGATAACATGCACAAACAGTATCAATCACTGCATTTTCATTCGGATTAAGAGAATAAAGAATCGTTTTAGGCAAACTGCATTGTGCCTCTAGACTGTCTAAAAGAGCGGGCAGATTATCTCCTGCTTTACGCCCTGAAATACAATCATAACCGGTATCCGCCCCAAGCTTTTCAAACATGCGTCTATTATTATTGCGGCTTGCTCCGTAATGTAACTGCATAATCCATCCATACTGTGCATAAGTTTTTGCAAGAGCCGTTAAAAGCGCAGTTTGATATTTTTCTTTGTCCGTTTCCGAGATGCTCTCCCCGCAGCATGCCCTATGAAAGATTTCTTCGATTTCATCTTCGCTTCCCTGAAGAAACGGAACACTGTCCAGACCGTGATCGCTGGTCTTGCACCCGTTTTCATCAAAATATGCGACAGCCTGCCTCAGAGTCTCCAAAAAGTCACGATAGGTCGAAATCTTTCGCAGAAAACGCTTTTCCAACACATGTACATAATTACCGAAATCTTTGCAATCAATCTTAAACGCCTTATCCGGACGAAATGCTGGTAGCACACGAATTGTAAAGCTTTGGTCTTCTCGAATCATCTTATGCCAGCGCAAGTCATCCTCCGGATTGTCTGTCGTGCAGATTAGTTGAACTCCGGACATCTTCATTATCGTTCTAGCTGTCAAATGTTTTTCGCGTATAACACGATTACAATGCTCCCATGCATGTTCAGCATTTGCAGTCTGCAATGGTTCTGAAAACTCGAAATAACGTTCTAATTCCATCATACTCCACTGATAAATCGGATTGCCAATGCACCGTTCCAAAACTTCTGCCCATTTGAGAAATTTTTCTTTATCACCTGCATTTCCGGTTACATATGCTTCATCAACTCCGCAATTGCGCATCAGCCTCCATTTATAATGGTCTCCGTAAAGCCACATCTGCGTAATGTTTTCAAACTCTTTGTCCTCTGCAATTTCTTGAGGATTTAAATGGCAGTGGTAGTCGACTATCGGCATTTTTTCTGCATATTGATGATATAACTGCTGTGCTTTTTCTGTTGTCAGTAAAAAATCGTCATGTATGAATTTCATTAAAATTCCTCCCTACAATACTTTAGACAGAAAATCTTTCGTTCTTGGGTGCTGCGGATTTTCGAACAGTTCTTTCGGAGTGTTTTCCTCTAAAATAACGCCTTCGTCGATAAAGAGAACCCGATCCCCCACTTCACGCGCAAATCCCATTTCATGTGTCACAACAACCATCGTCATCCCGGAAGCTGCCAGTTCCTTCATAACAGCGAGCACCTCTCCAACCATTTCGGGGTCAAGTGCCGAAGTCGGTTCATCAAACAGCATGATATCCGGATTCATAGCCAGTGCTCTTGCTATCGCGACTCTCTGCTTTTGTCCGCCTGAAAGCTGCTGTGGATAACTGTCTATTTTATCTTCTAAGCCGACCCTGCGTAAAAGTTCAAGTGCTCTTTTTTCAGCAACATCTCTCTGTGTTTTTTTCACTGTCATCGGTGCAACACACATGTTTCGCATAATATTCATGTTCGTAAACAGGTTAAACTGCTGGAAAACCATCCCCATTTTTTGACGAATTTGATTTACATTTGCCTTTTTACCTGTAATCTCTTCACCTTCAATAAAAATACTTCCATCATTTGGCGTTTCCAAAAGATTTAAGCAACGCAAAAATGTACTTTTACCGGAACCACTGGGTCCGATAACGACAACAACCTCTCCCTTTTGGATATTTGCATCAATGCCGCGAAGGACTTCGTGTTTTCCAAAGGATTTTTTCAGATTTTTAACTTCTATCATCACTGCTCTTCAGCCTCCTCTCCAAAACACCAATCAATTTAGTCAAGATGTACGAAATTGTAAAATAAATAATAGCAGCAATTATCAGTGGTTCAAACGCTAACAAGGTATTTCCTCTGATGGTGTCTGTATTGTACATCAAATCGTGAATACCGATAATGGAAAGCATCGATGTGTTTTTAGTCACAACAATTAATTCATTGCACAATGCAGGTAAAATATTCTTGATAGCCTGTGGAATAACCAGTAGTCTGGTTGTTGCGGCGTGACTCAATCCCAAAGATCTTGCTGCTTCGATCTGGCCCTTGTCAACGGACTCAATACCTGCGCGGACAATCTCTGCCACATAAGCTCCGCTGTTAATAGCCAGTGCTGCAATGCCCGCCGTTGAATCGCTTAAATTAATACCAAAACTGAACAGCCCGAAATACACAATATAAATCTGCACCAAGATAGGCGTACCTCTTACAAAGTTGATATAGGATACAGCTACGCCTCTAAGTACGCGTAATTTTGATAATTTCATCAATGCCAATGCAATGCCGAGAATAATCCCAAAAATCACAGCAAAGATTGAAAAGATAATTGTGATTTTTAGACCTTCCACATAGAAAGGCCAATAAGTACTTAAAAAATCAAACTTTAATTCCATCGTATGTCCTCTTTTTCTTTTCAGTCAACGGCTTGTAAATACGGAGCCGGTAAGACCGGCTCCATAACATAATACATATACGAACTATGATGTTTTTCTGTCTTGTTTACAGATCATCCAGATCCATCAATGCAATTGCATCGTCTTCCCACTTCTGAAGGTCGCCGTTTTCCATGACTCTGTCAAGTACAGTATTGATAACTTCAAGCAAGTCTTCATTGTTCTCTTTTCTTACGAGTACACAGGATCCCTGACTCTCTTCATCTGTCAACTCGTACTGAATTGCGGACATTTCGAGATCGTCATTAAACTTTGCGTACAGCGAAGCCGGAACATAATCCAGGCACACGCCGTCAATTCTGCCGCTTTGTAGCGCTGCTACTAGATCAGGAATCTTGCCAAGCACAGAAGTTTTTGCATTTGGATAGTGTGTCGGGAATGTTTTTTCTTGCTCCGCACCTTTCAAAATGCCGATTGTTAAGCCTGAAAGATCGCTGTCAGCTGTTACGCTGTCTACATTATCACTTCTCATTAAAACAACTTGAACGGACTTGTGATACGGCTTTGAGAAAGAAGCATTTTCCGCACGCTCGTCTGAATAAGCAAGACCCGGGAGGAAATCAACCTTTCCAGTTTTCAATGCTGGGAGCAATCCATCAAACGACATATCAACAACTTCAAATTCTACTCCCAATTCATCGGCGATTGCTTGTCCCAATTCAATATCAAATCCAACGATTTCGTCTTCGCCATCGATTGTCTTATGAAATTCAAATGGTGCATATGTTGCATTAACGCCCATGACAATTTTTCCCTCTTTTTTAATTTTTGCCATTGTCTCGCCCATATCCGTGCTTTGATCTTCATTGCCGTCAGAACTGCATGCTGCAAGAGAGAATGCCATTACGACTGCTAACAATGCAACTGCTAATTTGTTTAATTTTCCTTTCATTTTTTGTTCCTCCTATATCATTCTTCTGATCCTGGGTAACCG
>CAKQVC010000123.1 GCA_934277655.1 uncultured Clostridia bacterium | reverse complement strand
GATGACGGTGGATGAAGCAATCATGCAGATGGAAATGTTGCAGCACAACTTCTTTGTATTCCTGGATGAGGAAACAGACAGCGTTAACGTAGTCTATAAGAGAAACGATAACGACTACGGACTTTTGGAAACAGATCGATAATTTGTTTATCAGAGGCTTTCTCTTACATAAGAAATTACAGACAGCTCCCAGTGACAGGGAGCTGTTTTTCTTGTGAAAAAAACATTAGACCTCTTGAAAAGTAACTGTGTTTCAATTACAATAGAAAGTAATAATGACAAGGGGAGAAATGAAAAAAATCAATGAAAGTGTTTTTTGAGAATTTATTTGACAATATCACGGCAAGCGTAGGATTTACAGACGTTTTAGATATTTTGATCGTAGCGTTTCTGATTTACAAGCTTCTGGGATTTATCAGGGAAACAAGAGCAGAGCAGTTGGCAAAAGGGCTGTTTGTTTTGGTGATCATCACAATGCTGTCACAGCTGTTCCGTTTCTATACGTTGCACTGGATCTTATCGAATCTGATGACAGTGGGATTAGTTGCGATCGTGGTTATTTTTCAGCCGGAACTCAGGAGGGGGCTTGAGTATCTGGGAAGAAGCCGCATTGCCAATGTATTTGAAGAGGTCGATAAAGAAGAAGCGAAACACATCGTGTCGGAATTTGTAAGTGCCATTGAAAGTATGTCGGCAAGCAGAACAGGGGCTTTGATCGTAATCGAACGAGAAATTTCGCTGAACGATATCGTAGAAACCGGTACGGTCATTGATGCTGAAGTTTCAGAGCAGATGATCGGAACCATCTTTTATGAAGGAACGCCACTTCACGACGGAGCAGTTATCGTCCGTGGAGACCGTCTCCATGCAGCAGGATGTGTTCTGCCACTGACACAGAATAAAGAATTAAATAAGGAGTTGGGAACACGTCATCGTGCAGGAATCGGAATTACGGAAAATTCTGATGCACTGGTTATTATCGTTTCTGAGGAAACCGGAGTCATTTCCATTGCACAGAACGGTAAGCTTACCAGATTCCTTGACGGCAAAAAAATTGAAAAGACATTGCTGAATATGTATTTGGAAGAAGACACTAAGAATAAAAAAGATGTCTTGCTGGAAAGAATATCGCGTATCTTGAAAGGAGGACGGAAAGTTGAAGAGTAACCGATTCAATGTAATCCTTTCTCTGGTAGCAGCAATCGCGCTGTGGGCTTATGTACTGGGCGGACTGAATCCATCAACGACGCAGGTAATCCGCAACATCCCGATTACCTTTACAAACGAAGCATCTCTGACCGAAAACGGACTGGTTGTGCTGGAAAAAAATCTGGAGTCGATAAACATTACGATTTCCGGGAAGAGAAGCGTGACCAGCAAGGTTAAGGCTGAGAATTTTAAGGTTATGGCAGACCTTGAGGGACTGAAAAACGGAGAAAATGTTATTAGGCTGTCTGTCGAAAAGCCGGATGAGGTTTCCATTGAAAGTGTCAGCAGTGAAAAAGTAACGGTAAAGATTGACAATCTTGTTTCGGCTGATAAAACAGTAAAACCAATCATTACCAATGATACAAGCGATGATACCGAGCCTGCTATCGTGCAGCTTTCCCGTGAAAAAATTACGGTAAGCGGAGCAGAAAGTCTGGTAAACCAGATACAGTATCTTGCAGCCTATATAGATGCTTCCAAGGTATCAAACCAGATGAAGGCCTTAACAGTGGAACTGATACCGGAAGATAAAAACGGAGAGAGGGTTGATGGCGTCAAGCTGTCACAGAAGAGCATTTCTGCGACCACTATAACAATGAGCAAAAAGACAGTGCCGCTTGCGGTTCCAATCTCCGGGCAGGATCACAGTATACTGGAAAGAGAAGTATCTGTGCCGAAAACGATTACAATCAAAGGACCAGATGAAAAACTGGAAGCGATTGACAGTGTTGACTGCGAAAAAGTTGATCTGACGGAAGTCTTTGAGACGACAACAATCGCGCTGACACCGATTCTGCCGGATGGAGTTTCGGTTGCCAGCGATTCCGGAGAGTTAGTTTTATACGTAACGGTAACCGGAGCGGAAAGCACAAGATTTACTTTCGATGAAAATGATATTGTGATGGAGGGAGTTACGGAAGATCTGATTCCGACCATAGCATCTTGCAAAGTTACTGTAACGGCGACAGGAAAAGCCTCTGTTGTCAGCGGGCTTGACAGTTCCGATTTTACGCTTTCGGCGGATGTTTCAGAACTGGATGAAGGAAAGCACACCGTAGCTATTGTCTGCAAATGTAAAAAAACACTGGCAGATATTGAGGTTTCGCCGGCTCAGATCAGCATTAATATCAGCCAGGAGTAAAGACGCAGGCAGATGGAATATTGAAATATGTCTGAATATGCTGGCACATTCAATAGAGTGAGAAAAAAGGAGAGAAAGTATTTTATGGGAAGATTATTTGGAACGGATGGCGTGAGAGGCATTGCCAACAAGGAATTGACACCGGAACTGGCATTTAATCTTGGTAAAGCGGGAACATTCGTGCTGAAAAAAGAGAATGCAAGACCGGTAATCGTCATCGGCAAGGATACCCGTGTATCCGGAGATATGCTGGAAAATGCATTAACTGCCGGAATCCTGGCAGTTGGGGGAAATGTGATCAAAGCGGGCATTATTTCAACACCGGCGATTGCATATCTGACAAGATATTATGGGGCAGATGCAGGCATTGTTATCAGTGCTTCACATAATACGTTCGAGTATAACGGAATTAAATTTTTCAATTCCGAAGGCTATAAGCTGGATGATCTGCTGGAAGAAAAAATCGAGGATATTATCATAAGCAGCGTTGACGTAAACAGTCATATTACGGGAGATCAGATTGGAAAATGCTTGAAAGCTGAAGAAAATGCATCCGATCTTTATGTCAACCATCTGTTGCAAACCGTTGATTATAGACTGGACGGAAAGAAAATAGTCCTTGACTGTGCCAACGGAGCCTCTTATGAGGTCGCAGAAAGAGTCTACAAGGTACTGGGGGCTGATGTGACTGTGATCGGAAACAAGCCTGACGGAATCAATATTAATGACAACTGCGGATCAACTCACCCGGCCGGACTGCAGGAAGCAGTCCGCCGGGCCGGCGCCGACATGGGCCTTGCTTTTGATGGCGACGCCGACCGCCTCATCGTCGTAGACGATGAGGGCCGGGTGGTCGATGGAGACAAAACTATTGCTATCTGCGCCAAGATGTTGAAAAAAGAAGGCAGACTGGCAGAAAATAAAGTAACTGCAACGGTTATGAGCAACATCGGTTTCCATAAGGCCATGGAAGCAGAAGAAATTGAAGTGGATGTAACCGGAGTCGGCGACCGTTATGTGCTGGAACGCATGCTGGAGACCGGATGCGTGATCGGAGGAGAACAGTCGGGACATATTATTTTTCGCGAGTTTACAACGACAGGAGACGGCATCCTTTCTTCTCTGCAACTGGTAAAAGCATGGCTGGAGGATGGCAGGAAACTGTCTGAAATGGCAGAGGATATTAAGATTTATCCGCAGGTTCTGATCAACGCAAAGATCAATAACGATTACAAGAAGACTTATATGAAGAACCCAGAAATTGCAGCAGCGATTGCGAAAGTGGAAGAGACTATGGCGGGAAATGGAAGAGTACTCATCCGCCCATCCGGAACAGAGCCGCTGGTAAGAGTTATGCTGGAAGGCGATAGTCTGGAAGCAATCCAGCCACTGGCAGAAGAACTGGCACGTTTGATTGAATCAAAATTAGGGTAAAGGAAGAAGAGAAAAGGAGGAACCGTAATATGTGCGGTATCGTAGGATATGTGGGTAAAAAAAATGCCCTCAATATTATTATAGATGGACTCAAACGCCTGGAATACAGGGGATACGACTCAGCAGGCATTGCTTTGGTCCGCAACGGCGGCATTGACATCCGGAAAAAAGTAGGAGAGATCAAGAACCTGGA
Source organism: uncultured Clostridia bacterium (assembly GCA_934277655.1). GTDB lineage: Bacteria > Bacillota > Clostridia > Peptostreptococcales > Anaerovoracaceae > CAG-238. Next base: position 2,530 of record CAKQVC010000123.1, on the reverse strand, counting down.
AGAAATGCTGGAACAGGAAGAGGCAAGGGGGATCTGCTTTGACAGCGGAACCGGTATCGGTCATACCCGGTGGGCGACCCACGGAGCACCATCAGATGTGAACGCACATCCGCATGCAAACGGCGATGATACGGTTGCGATTGTTCATAATGGCATTATTGAAAATTTTGTAGAATTAAAAGAGATGCTGGCAGAGAAGTATCGAGTAAAGTTCCGTTCAGAAACCGACTCGGAAATGATCGCGCATCTGATCGGGATTCACATGCAGGACGGCATGAACCTGGAAGATGCCGTTTATCAGTCCAGCAAGGAAATGCGCGGTGCTTATGCAGTTGCGGCGGTCAGCAGCCGTGATCCGGAAAAAATCGTAGCTATCCGAAAGGATGCACCGCTGATCGCAGGCATCGGACAAGGCGAAAATTTCATCGCATCTGATATTCCGGCACTGTTGAAATACTGCAAGGAGATTTACCTGATTGAAAACGGCGAAATGGTTGTTGTGACACCGGATGCTATACAGATTTACGACGAAAACCGAGAACCTGTGCATCGTGAAGTTTTCCACGTGACATGGGATGTGGATGCAGCAGAAAAAGAAGGTTATGAACACTTCATGCTCAAAGAGATCTACGAACAGCCGAAGGGAATCAGTGAAACGCTCAACAGACGCATCGACGAAAACGGAGATATCAAATTAGATGGTATTTCCCTTACAAAAGAAGACCTTGAGGATATCTCAAAAATATATATCGTTGCCTGTGGAACTGCATATCATGCAGGACTGGTCGGCAAAAAAATCATTGAAAAATTTGCGAAAATACCGGTGGAAGTAGATGTTGCTTCCGAGTTCCGATACAGAGATCCTCTGCTGGATGATAAGACGCTGTTTATTGCGATCAGCCAGTCAGGAGAGACGCTGGATACTCTGGCAGCCCTGCGGGAAGCCAAGAATAAAGGCGCCAGGATTCTAAGCGTTGTGAATGTGGTGGGAAGCTCTGTGGCAAGAGAATCTCAGGATGTGTTTTATACCTGGGCAGGACCGGAAATCGCAGTCGCTTCCACGAAAGCCTATACGACGCAGCTTACCTGCATGTACCTGCTTGGACTGTACATGGGAAGAACGCTGGGCAGAATCTCGAAGGAGGAATGCGATCAGTTTCTGGAAGAACTGCGAGAAGTGTCAGGCAAGCTGGCAGAGTATCTCAGCGATGTCCGCGAGGTAGAAGCACTGGCAAAGATGCTTTATAACCGAGATCAGGTATTCTTTATCGGAAGAGGACTGGATGCGGATATTGCATATGAAGGCTCTCTAAAGTTAAAGGAAATTTCCTATATTAATTCTTTTGCCATTGCGGCGGGTGAGCTGAAACATGGAACCATCGCCCTGATGGAACCGGGGACATTGGTGCTTTGCCTGGCAACACAGGATTTCCTGTATGAAAAGATGCTTTCTAATATTCAGGAGATCAAGGCAAGAGGTGCACATGTCCTGACAATCGCCAAGAAGGGCAAGACAGAGGTAGAAGCACAGAGCAATGAGGTTATTTACATTCCTGCCTGCAGGGATGAGATCATGCCACTTCTCAGTGTTGTTCCGCTTCAGCTGTTTGCGTATTATGTAGCACGGGAAAGAGGCTGTAATATTGATAAACCAAAGAATCTGGCGAAGTCTGTGACGGTGGAATAAAATCACAGGGTGATCGCCTGGAAACGTTAAAAGTGGTAAAACAGCAATTTCAGTAGAATATAATAAAATAAAACAGAATGAATCTAACAGAATATATTTTTTAAGGAGTTTAGAAGATGAAAGATTACGAAGTAAGAGACCTGTCACTGGCGCCATCCGGGCATCAGAAAATTGAGTGGGTAAGAGCGCATATGCCGCTTCTGCGTGGACTGGAAGAGGAATTCAGCCAGACCAAACCTTTTACAGGGGTGAAAGTTACCTTATCGGTACACCTTGAGGCAAAAACAGCATACCTTTGCAAGGTTCTTGCTGCAGGTGGTGCGCAGATGTCCATTACAGGATCCAATCCATTAAGCACACAGGATGACGTTGCGGCAGCCCTTGCAGATTGTGGTTTTCATGTTTATGCTTATCATGGAGCAACTCCTGAAGAATATGAGAGACATATCGAGATGTCGCTGGAACAGAAACCAAACATCATCATTGATGACGGTGCAGACCTGGTAAGTTGCGTTCATGAAAAAAGACCGGATCTGGCGGAAGAAGTCTGGGGTGGATGTGAAGAAACCACCAGCGGCATCATCCGTCTGAAAGCCATGGAAAATCAGGGGCTGCTCAAGTTCCCGATGGCTGCGGTAAACGATGCGGACTGCAAGCATCTGTTTGATAACCGCTACGGTACCGGTCAGTCTACCTGGGACAGTATCATGAGAAATACAAACCTGATCGTTGCTGCGAAAACCGTGGTTGTTGTTGGATATGGCTGGTGTTCCAGGGGCATTGCCATGAGAGCTGCGGCTCTTGGTGCACAGGTCATTGTAACAGAGATTAATCCGGTTAAGG
>CAKQVC010000122.1 GCA_934277655.1 uncultured Clostridia bacterium | reverse complement strand
ATCCAGTACCATTCTGGCTGCCTGTGCTCCTGTCAGGTTCCGGTTGTTTCTGACTCTGGAATAAATCCTGAAATTTGATTTTACCTTCGCCTGTGCATAAAAGGTAAATATAATTGCCGGAATCAGTAATATCATTGATCCGTAATAGGACATATACGTATCCCACATAATAGAAATCCCCCTTTTTCTTATCTTAAAACCATTCCCTTTTCAATGGTATTTCCTCTCAGGTAATCAGCTACCGACACTCTTTTTTTACCCGGCACCTGTATTTCTGTTACTAAAAGAGCCCGTCCTCCACATGCGATTCTAAGGCCTTCCTTATCTGCACCGAGCACGGTTCCTGGCTCTTCCGTTGTTTTTTCGTCCAAAGGCTGTCCTTTCCACAGTTTCATCGTCATATCGTTATAACTGCAAAAAGCTCCTGGCCACGGATCGAATCCCCGGATTAGTCTTTCCACTTCTTCCGGGCTTTTGGAAAAGTCAATCTTCCCATCTTCCTTTTGGATACAAGAAGCATAGGTAGAATCCTCATCTTTTTGCTTTTCTGGTACGATCTGCCCCTGTTCCAACATTGGAAGTGCCTTTAAAAGCAGTTCTGCTCCCAGCTTTGCAAGTTCATCATGGAGCTGGCTGTAATTCATGTTGCCAATTTCAATCGAACCCTTTAAAAGCATGTCTCCGGTATCCAGACCTTTTTCCATCTGCATGATCGTAATGCCGGTTTCTTTATCTCCACTGAGGATTGCATGCTGGATCGGTGCTGCACCTCTAAATTTCGGCAGAAGTGATGCATGCACATTGATGCATCCCAGTTTCGGCAAATGCAGGATTTCTTCCGGCAAGATCTGCCCATAAGCGGCAACGACGATGATCTCCGGATTGTATTCTTTCAGTTTTTGATAAAACTCCTCATTTCCGCGGACTTTCTCCGGCTGAAGAACTGGAATATCGTGTGCAAGTGCAATTTCTTTTACTGGTGTATGTTGTACTTTTTTTCCACGATTTCTTGCTTTATCCGGCTGCGTAACGACATAGCCCATTTCGTAACCGGACATAAGCATTTTTTCCAGGATAACAGCCGCAAAATCCGGTGTCCCCATAAATACTGTCTTCATTTATTCTTCCTCGTAATCCGCTTCGGTCGCTTCTCTGATATTTGTCGCTTTATCTGTATAGAGAATACCATCCAGATGATCATATTCGTGGCACATAACCCTGGCAAAAAAGTCATGGAATTCATACGTATGCTTTTCACCGTCAATGTCAAGCGCTTCGATCTTGATATAGTCTGGTCGTTCTACACTTCCCAGCATGCCCGGGATGCTCAGGCATCCTTCATCTCCGATCTGACTTCCGCTCTGTTCTAAGATAACCGGGTTTATCATGTAATATACCACATCAGGTTCCGGTTCTGCCACAAACATTCTTCGCATGATGCCAACCTGCGGTGCTGCGATACCTACGCCAAATTGTGCCCGCATGGTTTCCAGCATGTCGCCCAGAGTTTCTCTGATCCGGTCATTGACTTCCGTCACTTCTCTGCATTTCTTTCTTAAAATAGGGTCTCCCTCTACCACAATTTTTCTGATTGCCATTGTTTATCTCCTCTCGCCATTGAGACTGCCTGAATGCAGTCTGAATTCCCCACACGAATGCGGTTTTTTAATAATGCTCTAAACAATACTATATGGATTCACATCCACATTCATCGTAACTTTGCTGTTTTCTTTCAGCAAAATATCCTGGAAATTTTCCAGGTAAAATACATTTTTATTTCTGCTGCCTTTTCGACTTTTTATAATAATATACTGCCTGAAACTTTCTTTTCCTTTAAAATTCAGAGCCACTTTTGGAGAAAGTACTCGCCCCGGTCCGTCTTCTGCAGATGCTTTTTCCATATAGATCTGACACCTGCTGGCTGCCGCCAAAGCCTCTTCTTCGCTTTCTGCAGTAAAGTTTACCATGATAATATCTCCAAATGGTGGATATTCCATGAAGCTACGTAATTTAATTTCTTCTTCAAAAAAACCATTATAGTCGTGATTTCTCGCCATTTGGAACGCATAATTGTCGGGATCATAAGTCTGAACAATTACCAGCCCCTGTTCATCTCCTCTTCCGGCACGCCCTGCCACCTGAGTGATCAACTGAAAAGTTCGCTCTGCAGAACGGTAATCCGGTATATTCAGCGTTACATCTCCCGCAATTACACCGACCAACCCTACATTGTCAAAGTCAAGCCCTTTAGCTACCAGTTGCGTTCCAACCAGTATATCTGTTTTTTTCTGTAAAAAATCCTGGATAATCTGATCCAGATCTTTTCGATTCATGGCAGAATCCAGATCCAGTCTTGCCAGTCTTGCTTCCGGAAAAAATTCCCCTGCAGTCTCTTCTACCTGCTCCGTTCCGACTCCGAAATATTTGATATATCTGCTGCCACATTCCGGACATACTTTAGGAACAGGATACCGCTTGCCGCAGTAATGACAGATCATAGACTGACTGTTTTTATGATAAACCAGCGAAATATCGCATTCCGGACACCGCATAACTTTTCCGCACTCTCTGCATGATACGAAATTGGAATAGCCTCTGCGGTTCTGAAACAGGATGATCTGCTGTTTTTTTTCAAGTTTGTCTTTTATCGCTTCATAAAGACTCCTGCTGAAAATTGATGCATTGCCTTCATGAAGTTCTTTTCTCATATCAACGATTTTTACCTCAGGAAGAGGTGTTTTATTATATCTTTCTTTCAGCTCGATCAGCTGATAAATTCCTTCTCGGCACCGTTCATAAGAGGTAACGGAAGGTGTTGCACTTCCCAGGATCATGACACCGCCTGCGTATTGAAGTCTTTTCGCTGCGACTTCGACCGTGTCATATTTGGGAGTCATATCCGACTTATAAGTTGCTTCGTGTTCTTCATCCAGTACAATCAATCCAATATCCGACAGCGGTGCAAAAACACCCATGCGGGCTCCGATGACAATGCGTGCTTTCCCCTGCCGCATTCTTTGCCACTCGTCATATCGCTCTCGTGGTGTCAACTTGCTGTGCATGATCGCAATCTGTTCTTTACCGAACCTGCCAGCAAACCGCTGGATAAGCTGGTTGGTCAATCCAATCTCAGGAACGAGAATGATCGCACTCTTTCCCTGGCTGAGACATTCTGCTGCTGCTTCCATGTATACCTGCGTCTTACCGCTGGCGGTTACACCGTGAAGCAGGAAAATCTGATGAAAGCCTGTGCGAATAGCACCGTTAATTGTGTTTACCGCCCGTTTCTGTTCTTTTGTCAGAGACTTGGGCTTTGTATAGTCGCCTTTGATATTTTTATAAGGTTCTTTTTCCTTTCCAGGCTTCGGGGGTTTCCCACCCGGCACAAAACATTTGACTGCCTGTGCATACGTAATGGCATACCGTTTTTTCATCCAGGATGCCGTTTTCATGATTTCTTCATTGAGAGAGCCGTCTTTCTCGACTCTCTCAATACTTTTCAATTTTTCTTCCGGACAGTCCAGAGTCTCTGTAAATCCGAAAACATAGCCTTCTTTCAGCTTGCTGCCACGGCCAAAAGGGACGATCACTTTTTCTCCGATCTTAATTTCACATTCGCTTTTTTCTTCTGACTCATCAGGCTCGTCATAGCGATAAGTAAAAAAACTGTCTGTATGCCGGCTTTTGTTTTCAATTACAACCTGAACATATCTCATGTATCTATCCTTTTTATGATATTGATTTTCTTTTTATTCTGTACACTTTTTATGCACACTTTTATCCTTAAAGCAGATAAATCTTATGACTCGCACAGGTTTCAATCATTTCCTGCGGCCATACAGATGCCTGTACCTCGCCAATGTGAGCTTTACGCAGGAAATACATGCATAATCTGCTCTGTCCAATGCCTCCACCGATTGTATATGGAAGTTCATCATTCAAAATAGCTTTCTGGAATGGAAGCTCTGCTCTGTCCATGCAGCCTTCAGTCTCCAACTGTCTTCTCATAGCGTCTGCATCAACACGGATTCCCATGGAAGAAATTTCGAAAGCTCTGTCCAGAACCTCGTTCCACAGGATAATATCGCCGTTTAATTCCCAATCATCATAGTCAGGAGAACGTCCGTCATGTTTCTTTCCGGATTTCAGCTGACCTCCGATTTTCATAATGAAGACCGCACCATGTTCTTTTGTAATCGCATCTTCTCTTTCTTTTGCAGTCATGTTTGGATACATATCTTCCAGTTCCTGTGTCGTGATGAAGAATATTTCATTTGGAAGCTCGGTCTGGATATCGCGGTATAGTCTGTTGACATAATCACCAAGATTTTTCAATGCGTTGTAGATTACTGTAACCGTTTCTTTCAGATATTCTTCGGTTCTCTGCTCTTTCGTGATGACCTTTTCCCAATCCCACTGGTCTACATAGGCAGAGTGAAGATTGTCCAGCTCTTCGTCACGACGGATAGCATTCATGTCTGTATAAATGCCGTGACCCGGCTGGATATTATACTTTCCAAGAGCCATTCTTTTCCACTTGGCAAGGGACTGCACAACTTCTACTTCCAGTTCATCTATGTCCTTCAATGTGAAAGATACTCTTCTCTCCACACCATTCAGATTATCGTTAAGCCCTGTTCTCGGGTCAACAAAAAGCGGTGCGGAAACTCTGCGAAGGCTCAGACCATATGCAAGTTCCTGCTGGAAATAATCTTTGATCTTTTTTATTGCTCTCTGGCTCTCCATCAAATCAATTGGAGATTCGTAATTTTCCGGTAAAATTAATGGTAACATCTTTTATCCTCCTGGTTGTATAAATTTGGTTCAGTACCATTTCGAATAAATACATCCGCAGTAATTCTGCCGATATAATCCATACTCTTTTGACATCTGGATACTGCGCTGGAAACCGGCTTTTTTCTTAAAATCAGCATCCAGAAATTCCAGACCATATTTTTTCGCCAACTCTGTACCGATTGCTGAAATCAGTGCATAGTTTTTATGAGGGCTGACGGTCAGCGTCGTACCGAAGATCGGATTACCTGTTTTCAACGCTGCCTGCGCGGTCCGATCCATCCGCAGCTTGAAACATTCGGTACATCGAAGTCCACCTTCTGGCTCATTACTGTAGCCGGAACAGACCTCAAAGAAATCTTCCGGCAGATACTCTCCTTCTATCAATTCCACCTTGTCTTCTTCGGAAAGTTTTTCGTTATACGCAGTCAAAAATGCAATCTGTGCACTCTTGCGTTTTTCATACTCTTCCGCTTCTGTAATATTGGGATTATAAAAGAAAACCGTAATCTTATAATCTGGCAGAAGTCTTTCAATGCATGCTGTACTGCATGGCCCGCAACAGGAATGAAGCAAAATTCTTTTCTTTTCTTTTTTTGTCCCCATTCCCAGACAGCAAATGTCCGTTTTCTCAGATGTTAAGATACCGGATTCTTCACAGTGCTGTGTCTTTTTTTCCACGTATGCGCTCCTTTCTTGACAAGATTTTCTTTTTTCGATATAGTAAGATAACAGATTAATAGAATTATACCCTAAGTTCTAAGCTCTGTCTTCGCCTTTCGGTTCATCAGTTACTAAGAACTCTGGGCATCTGCTATATATCAGCGCTGCTTTCGTCCTTCGACTCAGCAGTCACTATGTAAAGCATTATATCATAAATTCATGTATTATAAAAGAGGAAAATCGCTTATGAATCATTCTTCCACTCGTCTGGACAGTCCATCTGAGGCGGGCACTATGCCCACTTTCGGCGACCAGATGCGCTATAACTCCATCAGTACATTTTTAAAGAAAACCTTTGGTTCGAAAACAATCAAACTCTCTATAGACGGAGGGTTTACCTGTCCGAATCGTGATGGCAGCAAAGGCACCGGCGGATGTATTTTTTGTTCCGACAACGGATCCGGTGAATTCGCATCGAATATCGATGACCAGATCGCACTACTCTCGGACAAATGGCCTCACGCTAAATATCTCGCCTACTTTCAAAATCATACCAATACCTATGCCCCAGTATCCGAGCTTCGTGAAAAGTACTATTCTGTCCTCTCAAATCCAAAGATTGAAGGACTTGTTATCGGAACACGTCCGGACTGTCTTTCCGATGAAGTATTAGATCTGCTGTCTGAAATCAACGAAAGCCATTTTCTGTGGATTGAGCTGGGACTGCAGACCATTTATGATGAAACAGCCTGCCTGATCAACCGCTGCTATGATTTGTCCGTCTTTGAGAATGCTATGGAACGTCTTACTTCACGCAGCATCAGAACTGTTGTCCATCTGATTCTCGGACTTCCCGGCGAAACACAGGAAATGATACTGGAATCGGTTCGTTATGTTTCCCATCTTCCCTCGCTTTTCGGCATGAAGCTTCATCTCCTGAACGTCGTAAAGGGCTCCCAGATGGAAACCCTTTATCATGATTATCAGCCTTTCAGCTCAATTGACGAATATGTGGATCTGGTCGTTCGATGCCTGGAAATGATCGCATCGGATGTAAGATTCTTTCTATTTTACTGATATGCGAGCAGATG
>CAKQVC010000121.1 GCA_934277655.1 uncultured Clostridia bacterium | reverse complement strand
ACGCAGGATGAGACACGCCGGAAGAAAGCAATGAAGGTGCTGAACACAATGCTTTCAGAGGATGCACAGAACAGGATCATTAGTGATGGACAGGATTTGTTGAGCTACAGTCAGGATGTGGATATGCAGCTTACAGAATACCTGAAAGACGTGAAACCTGTGATCAAAGAAAACCATATGTATATCCGCATTGCATCAAATGACTTTTTCTCTGTTTCCAAGGATGTGGTTTCGAAGATGATCTCAGGAGAATACGATGCAGGGCAGGCCTATCAGTCCTTTAATTCTCAGCTTCTGGAGGAGAAAGCGGTCTCTGAGAGTGTTGTGCTGGATTCACAGAAATCTTATTCCAATTACTTTCATAGCAGTGGAGGTAATGCAGCCTATTCGGTTATGGCAAACACCCTGCGGGGCATTTATGGGACGGATGTGCTGATCGCAACCGGAAACAGCTTTACAGGGAACGTGCTGAAAGCCGGTTACACAGAAAAAATGGCAAGTAACATGATTATGCCAAATGACCTTTTGGCTTACAGCAGCAAGATGAGCGGAGCTGAATTAAAAGAGACTGTCAGAAACTTTATAGAAGGCTGCCAGGGTGGTTTCATTCCATTTAACCGTGGCTCGCTGCCTGTAGTCAGCGGTATTTCAGTGGAAATCAAGGAAACCAGTGACGGTTATATATTAAGTAAAGTTACAAAAGACGGGAAAAAAGTTCAGGACAATGATACTTTCACAGTAACCTGCCTTGCGACCCTGCAGCACATGGAAGCTTATCTGGCAGCTGATAGTGTAGCATTTGAGGGAGGGGATACCTCTGTGAAAGATACCTGGATGGAATATATTTCAGATGGTAAGGCCGTTCTTGCAGAGCCTGAAGACTACCTGACTCTGAGGTGAGAAGAATGGACGTTAAGAATTACAGTGCCAAAATAAAGAAATATGTCATGAGGAAACGGCTAAGGATCGCTGTCTTTATAGCTCTTTTTATAGGAATCATTTTCACTGTTTTCCAATATTTTGAGTTTGTGTCGAAAACAATTTATGAGGAGAGTGTTTCTCACCTGACGGAAGTGTTTCATCAGTCTGATAATATGCTGAGGGAACTGACAGATAAGAATCTGACTTATCTTCATATGTGGGGGGAATATCTGCAGAATACTTCCAGTGAAAACGAAATCCGCGATTATATAGAGATGGCACAGGAAGATGCAGGCTTTTTAGATTTCTATTTTCTGTCGGGTGATGGAAACTATAAAACAGTAACAGGGGAAAACGGATACCTTGGATTACAGGGGGATTTTGAAGAGGAGATCCGGCAGGGAAATGATGTGATAGCGAATGCAGCAGTTCCCGGAAAATCTCAGCTGCTTGCTTTTATTTCACCTAAGGCTCATGGAATTTATCAGGGATTTGAATATGATGCGGTTGCCATTGCTTATGAAAATTCTGATATCGTAGATGTACTGGATCTTTCTGTTTTCGATGGAAATGCCCAGAGCTACGTTGTTCATCCGGATGGTCGTGTTGTGGTCGATCATGCGTTTGAGGCATGGGGAAATGCGTATAATTTCTTCGGCGTTCTGAGAGAGCATTCTAATATATCTGAAAAACAGATCCTTGCACTTTCGGGGAAGTTTAAAGCGGGAGATACCGATGGGATGATGGTAGATCTGGATGGCAGAAGCTATTATCTGGTTTATGAAAAAACGGGTATCCAGGACTGGATATTTCTGGGACTTGTAAAGGCGGATATCGTTAATGCCAGTATGAACCATCTGCAGCTTAGTACGATGCTTCTTGTTGGTGCGGTTGTGCTTTGTATTGCCGCTTTTCTTATCACTTTTATTGTTCAAAAAAACAGGATGAGCCTTAAGAAAAAGGATACGGAGATCCTGTACAGGGATGAGCTCTTTCAAAAGCTGTCGATGAATGTGGAGGATGTTTTTCTGATGCTGGATGCCCAAACATATAAGGCAGATTACGTCAGTCCAAATGTGGAAAAGCTGCTGGGTATTACGGTAGAACAGATTCGTAAAGATATTCATATTCTAGGAAAACTGCATCCAGAGGAATATGAAGATCCGGAGAAAAATTATCTGGAGGAAATCCGGACTTCGGAACAGCAGGAATGGGATTTTGAATATGTTCATCAGAAAACAGGAGAACGGCGGTGGTTTCATATTGTGGCAATGGGCAGTGATGTAAACGGAAAGAAGAAATATATTCTGGTTATGTCAGACCGTACATCTGACAGGAAAATGAATCAGGCACTCTCAGAAGCGGTGCAGGCTGCAGAGACAGCAAATCGGGCAAAAAGTACTTTTCTTTCCAATATGTCACATGATATTCGTACACCAATGAATGCGATTATCGGCTTTACTACGTTGGCAGTAAGCAATATTGATGAAAAGAAAAGGGTTCGAGATTATCTGGGTAAGATTCTCGCAGCCAGCAACCATCTTCTCTCATTGATCAACGATATACTGGATATGAGCCATATTGAAAGTGGCAAGATCCAGTTGAAAGAAACGGAGGTCAGTCTGTCCGATGTGCTTCATGATCTGAAGACCATTGTCAGTGGGCAGATCCATGCGAAGCAGCAGGAGCTTTATATGGATGCTATGGATGTGACCAATGAGAATGTCTATTGTGACAAGACACGGCTGAACCAGGTACTGCTGAATCTTTTATCTAATGCAATCAAGTTTACGCCGGCAGGAGGAACTGTTTCTGTCCGGCTGAGACAGTATCCGGGAACAAAAAAAGGCAGTGAAATATACGAGATACGGGTAAAAGATAACGGAATCGGCATGAGTCCGGAATTTGTACAGAAGATCTTTTCACCTTTTGAGAGGGAACGGACTTCCACTGTCAGCAGGACTCAGGGTACAGGACTTGGCATGGCCATTACCAAGAACATCGTGGATATGATGGGTGGAACTATTGAAGTGCAGACCGAGGCTGGCAAAGGTACGGACGTTGTTGTCCGTTTGCCATTGCGAAGTCAGCCTGAGAACCACCGTATAGAGAAAATCGCAGAACTGGAAGGTCTTAAGGCATTGGTTGTAGACGATGATTTCAATACCTGTGACAGTGTGACAAAGATGCTTGTGAAGGTTGGGATGCGTTCGGAGTGGACGCTTTCCGGTAAGGAAGCTGTTCTCCGTGCACGTCAGTCTATGGAACTTGGGGATAAATTCCATGCTTATATCATCGACTGGCGTCTGCCGGATATGAATGGCATTGAAGTTACGCGCCAGATCCGCAGCCTTGGCGATGAGACACCGATCATTATCCTGACTGCATATGACTGGTCAGATATCGAAGTGGAAGCCAGGGCAGCAGGCGTAACTACATTCTGTACGAAACCTATGTTTATGTCAGATATCAGAGAGGCTTTGATGAATGCCATCGGTCAGAAGCAGGCGGAGACAGAAGATATAATCCTCCCGGCAGCAGGTTTGGATTTCAGGGGGAAGAGCCTATTGCTTGTGGAAGACAATGAGCTGAACCGTGAAATTGCGGTGGAGATCCTGAATAAATATGACTTTCTGGTTGATACCGCAGAAAATGGAGCAGAGGCAGTGGAGAAAATTAAGAATTCAGAACCAGGTGGCTATAATCTTGTGCTTATGGATGTACAGATGCCGGTAATGAACGGATATGAGGCTACGAAACAGATTCGTGCCCTGAATGATCCGGAGCTGGCGAAAATTACCATCATTGCCATGACTGCCAATGCTTTTGATGAAGACAGAAAGAAAGCACTGGAATGCGGTATGGATGGATTCTTATCCAAACCAATCGTTATAGATGAAGTGATTGAGACATTACAGAATAATCTGAAGTGATAAAATCCTTTTCAAGATTATTTTGCAGGTGCGTGCCGATATTAACAGTGAAGGATAAGTAAAGGAGCAGATGGGAGGTTTCCCGGTTATAAATTATGCAACTATTATTGCCATGCAGCATAGATTAATAGCAGATATCTTTCATATTCTGATCAGATAATTGCTTTGAGAAGTAATCATTTGATCAGAAAATATTTGGCAAGGAGAAGCTGACATGGCGAAAATTAACTGGAAAGTAAGAATAAAGAATAAAACCTGGTTGCTGGCTTTTTTAGGGGCAATCCTTACCTTCGCATACCAGATCCTCGGGATGCTTGGGATTGTATCGCCGCTCAGTGAAGACATGGCCGCACAGATTCTGGGAGTTATAGTAAATTTATTTGTAGCATTAGGAATTGTGCAGGATCCGACAACAGAGGGGATTTCTGACAGTAAGCAGGCACTGCATTATGAATGCCCGGCAAAAAACTGTAAGAGCTGCGGGCATGAGTATAATCGTTAAGGCAGGTATCAAACAGGTATCAAAGAGGGAAACTTTCAGAACACAGGGAAAATGGAAGATAACGGAAAAAAGATGATTCAGGTTTGGATTATAGAACGAAATATTAATCATATTTTGTGCGAAAAATATGAATAAAAAAATAATTATAAAAAACAACAAAAAAGCTATTGATTTTTGTTCTTAATTGTGGTATAAATACAAACTATAGGAAACAAAAATATTAAACATCACAAATGCGTTGACTGGAAGAGTAACTCCTATCGCACATTACAGAGAGCTACCGTAGGGTGAGAGGGTAGTATGAAAGAAGGAGTGAAAAACATCCATGAGCAGCCGGAAGAACAGGAAAATCAAAAAATTCTCTCTTACTTTTCCTTTGATATATCTAATTGCTGATTGTGCAGAAATGGCACCAAAATCCTGATTTTCCTTAGTAGAACCGGACGCAGGCGGAGCGTTAAGACCGCAAAGAAGTGAATTGCAGCGGTCGGCAGCGTGCAGGCGTAAAATGGACGGAGCCGATAAACAGAATCATTGCAAAATGCAAGGTGCAGTTAGTTTTCTGAGAAGGTAGTACAGGAAGAATGTCTGACAGTTTTGCAGTGATTCAACTGCTTGCATTCCGAGGGTGTTCATTCGGAAGGATGACACAGGCTCGAAAGCAGAGCAGAAGAGAAGAAATGTTGCAGTTAATATGGGTGGTACCGCGGAAGCTTTCTTTCGTCCCATGAGAGGGATGGAAGAGGCTTCTTTTTTCATTCTTCTTACTTTTACAAATTATCATAATAAACTACAGATTGTGTGTATGTGATACATAGAGAAACTAATGTGTTGCGTGAGCACAGCAAAAGAACAAGAAGGAGGACACAAATGGAAGAAAAAACAATGATGACAAAAGAACTGGTAACTTATGTTGCAGAACTTTCCAGGATCAGTCTGAATGAAATGGAAATCGAAAAAATGCAGGATGAACTGGGTGCGGTGGTTGCCTATATGGACATCTTGAACAGCTTGGATACAACAGGAATTGAGCCACTGTCTCATGTTTTTGACATCACGAATGTGATGCGGGAAGATTGTGTAGGTAAATCCAACACGAAAGAAGAAATTTTAAGAAATATGCCGGAGATAGAGGATAATATGCCGGTTGTACCGAGAACGATTGACTGATGAATCTGTAGAAAACCATGACGAAAAGAATTGAGAATAGAATCGGATAAAGAAAAATGTCTCAGAATATTCAAAGAGAAATTGACAAGCACAGGAGAAAAAATGATGGATAGAAGGAAAATCGAAACAGGAGGACAGACAGCCACCATGATAAAAAAAACATCAAAACAGATACTTTCCATGACAGCTTTGGAAATGGGAGCTGCCATTAAAGCAGGGGAGCTGACCGCAGTAGAAGCAGTACAGGCTGTCATGGAGCAGGCAAAAGAAACAGACGGCAGCCTGCATGCATACCTTACATTTCCGGAACAGAGCATTTCGGAGGAAACAAGCGGACAAACAGAACAGAAAACACAAACAGAGGCAGAAGGAGTCCTGCAGGCCGCAGCGGAAATCCAGCGCCGTATCGAAGCAGGCGACCCGGCGCTGGCAGCTTCGCCGCTGGCAGGCGTCCCAATCGCCATCAAGGATAACATCTGTACAAAGGGCATGAAAACCTGCTGTGCATCAAAAATACTGGGAGATTTTAAGCCGTTCTATGATGCAGCTGTGATTGAAAAGCTGAAGGAGGCAGGCATGATTCCACTGGGAAAGACGAATATGGATGAATTCGCAATGGGTTCGACTACCGAGACTTCTGCTTATGGACCAACCCATAACCCATGGAACACGGAACATGTGCCGGGAGGATCGTCCGGAGGCAGTGCAGCAGCGGTGGCAGGGCAGGAAGCTGTTATAGCACTGGGCTCTGATACCGGAGGTAGTATCCGGCAGCCGGCTTCCTACTGTGGTGTAACTGGGTTCAAACCGACTTACGGTACCGTTTCCAGGTATGGTCTGATTGCGTATGCTTCATCACTGGATCAGATCGGTCCGATCGCAAAGGATGCGGCAGATTGTGCGGCAATGATGGATATCCTCAGCGGTAAGGATGAAAAGGATGGAACTTCACTTCCTGACAACATGCAGATAAAAGATTATTTGGCAGGATTGCATGGAGATATCTGTGGTATGCAGATCGCAG
>CAKQVC010000120.1 GCA_934277655.1 uncultured Clostridia bacterium | reverse complement strand
TGAGATAAGAGCGATGAAAGAGGTTTAATTGAAAATGAAAAACATTGATTTGAGCAAGTATGGTATTCGTGGTGTTACGGAAATTGTATACAATCCGTCCTACGACCTGTTGTTTGAAGAGGAAATGAAGGAGGGCCTTGAGGGCTACGAAAAAGGACAGCTCAGTGAGCTGGATGCCGTAAATGTTATGACGGGCATTTATACTGGTCGTTCTCCGAAAGACAAATATATTGTCATGGACGAGAATTCAAAGGATACAGTTTGGTGGACATCGGATGAGTACAAGAATGATAATCACCCGGTTTCTCCTGAAATCTGGAACAAATGTAAGGACATCGCGATCGAGGAACTTTCCAACAAGAGACTGTTTGTGGTTGATGCGTTTTGCGGTGCGAATAAAGATACAAGAATGGCGATCCGTTTCATTATGGAGGTTGCATGGCAGGCTCATTTCGTAAAGAACATGTTTATCCAGCCGACAGAAGCGGAACTGGAAAACTTCGAGCCGGACTTCATTATTTACAATGCGTCCAAGGCGAAGGTAACGAATTACAAAGAGCTGGGACTGAACTCGGAGACTGCGGTTATGTTCAATATTACCAGTCGTGAACAGGTTATCATCAACACCTGGTACGGTGGGGAAATGAAGAAGGGCATGTTCTCCATGATGAATTATTATCTGCCGCTGAAGGGTATTGCTTCCATGCACTGCTCTGCCAATGCAGATATGAACGGCGAAAATACAGCGATTTTCTTTGGGCTTTCCGGAACGGGTAAGACGACCCTTTCGACAGATCCGAAGAGACTTTTGATCGGCGATGATGAGCACGGCTGGGATGACAACGGTGTGTTCAACTTTGAGGGTGGATGCTATGCGAAGGTTATCAACCTGGATAAGGAATCAGAGCCGGATATTTATGGGGCGATCAAGAGAAACGCACTTTTAGAAAACGTAACGGTTGCAGAAGACGGGGCTATTGATTTTGCGGATAAGAGCGTGACAGAAAACACACGTGTTTCCTACCCGATCAATCATATCAAGAATATTGTGAGACCTGTTTCTTCTGCTCCGGCAGCAAAGCATGTCATCTTCCTGTCTGCGGATGCGTTTGGAGTATTGCCTCCGGTTTCCATCTTAACACCGGAACAGACACAGTACTACTTCCTGTCCGGCTTCACTGCAAAACTGGCAGGAACAGAGAGAGGAATCATCGAGCCGACTCCTACTTTCTCTGCTTGCTTCGGTCAGGCGTTCCTTGAACTGCATCCGACCAAGTATGCAGAAGAGCTGGTTAAGAAGATGAAAGTAAGCGGTGCGAAGGCTTATCTTGTTAATACCGGATGGAACGGCAGCGGCAAGAGAATTTCCATTAAGGATACCCGCGGCATCATCGATGCGATTCTCAATGGCGATATTGCCAAAGCGCCGACTAAGAAGATCCCGGTATTTAATTTCGAGGTTCCGACAGAACTTCCGGGTGTTGATCCGGCAATCCTGGATCCTCGTGATACCTATGCAGATCCAAAGGAATGGGAAGCAAAGGCGGATGACCTGGCAGAACGTTTTGTTAAGAACTTCGCCAAGTACGAGAATAGTGAAGCCGGAAAGGCTTTAGTTGCTGCAGGACCTGAAAAATAAGGTGGATGCTGCATGATGGGAGATTCGAACGATTAGGAAGATTCGAATGATCTGAAAACGTGAATGTAGATGAATGGATGTTAGTTATGGACATGGCAAGGGCTGTTTCAGCCCTTGCCATGTCCTGTTTATTTTAGTGCGCCGGAGGGGCTGACAAGCAGGGTAATCAAAAGGCAGCTTTACACTCTTGACAATTTCTTGAAAATATTTTAATATAACATATATAGAAAATGACTGCCAGAAGGCGGTACGAAAATTACCATGAAGGTAAGTGCAGGAAGAATATAGACGGCACTTCTTTTGTGGTTTTTTGTTTTTGGAAAAAGGGCGACCTTTCATCGTCTGGTGACCAAGAAAAAATCAGATTTAAAAATGGAGAACCGAGAGATGACGAACACGACATTAAAAGAATTTTTTGAAAAATATCCGAAGGCAGCGATCGCATTTTCGGGAGGAGTGGATTCCTCCTACCTGCTCAACATGGGTATCCAATATGGTGCAGATGTGAAAGCCTACTATGTAAAGAGCCAGTTCCAGCCGGAATTTGAGATGGAAGACGCTGTGCGGCTAGGACGGCAGCTGAATGCGAATATGGAGATCATCCATGTGAACGTACTTGAAAACGAGACTGTCGTTAAAAACCCAGAAAATCGTTGCTATTACTGCAAGCAGAGCATTTTCGGGACAATCCTCGCAAAAGCGGCAGCAGATGGCTACACAGTTATTCTGGACGGAACGAATGCGTCGGATGATGCAGGTGACCGTCCCGGAATGAAAGCACTGCAGGAAATGAAAGTCCTTTCGCCGCTGAGGATGTGTGGACTGACCAAGACAGAAATCCGTAAGCGTTCAAAGGAAGAAGGACTGTTTACCTGGGATAAACCGGCTTACGCCTGCCTGGCAACCAGGATACCGACAGGAATGCAGATCACGGCAGAGCTTTTAAAGCGTGTGGAAGGTGCAGAGGGAGAACTGTTTGCGATGGGATTTTCAGATTTCAGAGTGCGTGTCAGAGAAAACGGAGCGCTATTACAGTTTAATAAAGAGCAGATGGAAGCTGCACTGGCAAGGAGAAGCGAAATCGAAGAGCGGCTCAGTCCATGGTTCGATAAGCTCCTTCCGGACTGGGAATTGCGTTGAGTATCAAATCGCAATAAAGCGATTCATTGCCGCTTTTTAGGAAGGAAGTATTTACAGCTAAAGAAGTAAAGAGAAGGAAAGCCAAACGAGGAGGAAAGACAAATGGAGAATACAGAGATGCGGCAGGTTCTGGAGGATCTGTCAAAAGGAAAAATTTCCGTAGATGAAGCAATGCTTCAGGTAAAAAAAGAGCCAATCCTTGACATTGGAATTGCAGCTTTGGACACACAGCGGGGTGTGCGGCAGGGAACCTCGGAAGTTATATACGGTGCAGGAAAAACAGCAGAGCAGATCAATAAGATCAGTAAAGCTTTATGGGAAAACGGACAGAAAACAATCCTGATCACGCGGCTTTCTGAAGAGAAAGCAGAGAATATCGACAAGAGCCTGCCGTTTACTTATTTTGCGGAGGCACGGATCGGACTGGTCGGAGAAAAAAATTCTCCTAAGAAGGAAGGCTATATTCTGGTAGCAACCGGAGGAACCAGCGATATTCCTGTGGCAGAAGAGGCTGCACTGACCGCAGAAATCCTTGGAAACCATGTGAAACGTGTCTATGATGTAGGTGTGGCGGGCATTCACAGGCTTCTTGCACATGTGGATGACATTATGAATGCCAGGGTCATCATAGCGATAGCGGGAATGGAGGGTGCGCTGGCGAGCGTGATCGGCGGGCTTTCGCAGGCACCGGTCATTGCAGTTCCGACCAGCGTCGGTTATGGAACCGCACTGGGAGGTGTGACAGCGCTGTTGTCCATGCTTAATTCCTGTGCCAGCGGCGTCAGCGTCGTCAATATCGACAATGGGTTTGGAGCCGGATACCTGGCAAATCAGATTAATAATATGGAATAAGCTTAAACTTTTATCGAGGAATGAGGCTGCGCAAAACGTGCCGTCTGTGGGAAAACATGCAGAAGGGGCGAGCGGTATGCAGCGTATAGCGGTTTGAGAATGAAAGAAATGGAGAGAACAAATGAAAACATTATATATTGAGTGCAATATGGGAGCGGCTGGCGATATGCTCCTGGCAGCATTGCTGGAATTGATGCCGGACAGAGAAAAAGCTTTGAAACAGCTAAATGGAATGGGAATCCCCGGAGTTGTTTATACAGCAGAATCTTCTGAAAAGTGTGGCATCTGCGGACCGCATCTCCAAGTGTTGGTTCATGGACAGGAGGAAGCAGCCGGCGATGATAGTCATGAACACGCACATACCCATGAGCATAGCCAGGAATGTCATAACGACTGCAAGTATCATCACGATCACGATCATGAAAATCATAACCACGACCATCATCACGATCCCAGTCATGAGAATCATAACCATGACCACCATCATGAACATGACCATGGTTACGCTCATGCTCACAGCCACCAGCATTTTTCACTGAAAGACGTGCAGGGGATCATCGAGAACCTGAACGCACCGCAAAAGGTAAAAACTGATGCAAGTGCTGTCTACCAGTTGATCGCACAGGCTGAGTCAAAGGTTCACGGAGCAGAAATGGATCAGATCCATTTCCACGAAGTCGGGACGATGGATGCGGTTGCGGATGTTGCAGGATGCTGTCTGCTTTTTCATGAACTTCGAGCAGAGCAGATCATCGCATCGCCAATCCACGTTGGATACGGAACGGTATGGTGTGCCCATGGGCAGCTTCCGGTTCCGGCTCCGGCAACGGCATCGATCCTGCAGGGAATACCAACTTACGGAGGAGAAGTAAGAGGAGAACTCTGCACACCGACAGGAGCTGCTTTGCTGAAATATTTTGCGGAAAAATTTGAGATGATGCCGATGATGGCAGTCGATAAAATCGGATACGGCATGGGAACGAAAGATTTCGAAAGAGCAAACTGCATCCGTGTTATGGAAGGCAGTGAATTTAGCGGCGGAACGCTTGAGACAGCGCGGCACAGGCAGCCTGGCAGACATGCGATTGCAGCGGATCAGCGGCAGGAAGCTTCCGAAGAAGCTGCAGGATCCGGAAAGTCCGAAACAACGACCGGAAAAGAAAGTACGATCCTGGAAATGGTCTGCAATCTGGACGATATGACCGGAGAAGAGCTGGGCTATGCTGCAGAGGCAGTGCTGGCGGCAGGGGCACTGGACGTATTTACAGAACCGATTTATATGAAAAAGAATCGGCCGGCAGTGAAATTTACTGTGCTTGCAAAACCGGAAAATAAGGAACAGATGGCAGAACTAATCTTCAGGAACACGACAACTATTGGGATCCGCATGCATGAATGCCGGAGATTGGAACTGAAACGAAAATCGCAGATAAACGATACGAAATACGGACCGATGGAATCCAAGATTTCAGAAGGATTCGGAGTCTGCCGCAAAAAAGTGGAATATGAAGATTTGTATCGGGTCGCACAGAGCAGGGGCAAGACATTACTGGAAATTAAGCAGGAACTGTACCAGCAGAATTATGAGGTTGATAGAATTGACGGCAGTCAGCAGGAACATGAGGTTGATAGAATCGATGGCAGCCAGCCAGAGCAAGAGAACGATCGAATCTGCGGCAGCCGGAAGAATCGGGAAAGCAACGAAATCCGCGGCAACCAGTTGGAAATCGGACGAGGGAAGAACTAAGCATGACGGCTGTGAAACAAGAAAAAAACAGTACGAAAAGCTGGAGCAGAGATGGCGGCAATGAGGGTAATGGTAAGGCGGCATTTTCCAAACAACGAGCTTACATCACACCAATCTCACATATCGCAGCTAAGCTGGCAGAAATGTTTGTGATGTTGCTGATCTTATCGGTTGTCGTCTTTGTGATTTCAAGACTCTGCCCCGGAGATCCACTTATATCGTATTTTGGCGATGGGATCAATCACATGAGCCAGGCACAGAAAGATGCGGCAAGGCAGAGCCTGGGACTGGATCAGCCTCTGATGCAGCAGTATGTACGCTGGGCACAAAACGTACTGCGGGGAGACTGGGGCATTTCCTTTAAGTATAAGCAGCCGGTTATAACGGTTATCGCAAATATGTGGGTAAATACCTTGATCTTAGGAGGAATTTCGATTGTGCTGACTTTCGTGCTGGCGATTGCCATCGGAAAATTCTGTACTCTTCATGAAGGAAGTTTAGCTGACAGGATGATCTGCAAAGCCGGAACGATCAGCAGCTGTATTCCTACCTTTTTTCTGGCATTGATGCTGATCCTGATCTTTTCCGTAAACCTTGGACTTTTCCCGGTGGGCGGTGCCTATTCCTACGGACAGAGTCTGAATGTGGCAGACCGTCTGAAACATCTGGTCCTGCCGGTAACGGTAACTGTTTTGGAGCATTTATGGTACTATGCCTATATGATCCGAAACAAGCTGCTGGAAGAAACCAGAAAGGAATATGTATTGCTGTGCAAGGCGAAAGGCCTCTCCCGGCGGCGGATCGTCAGACGTAGCTGCATGAAAAATATTCTGCCATCACTCATCGTGATGATAGCAATTTCTATACCTCATATCCTGGGAGGGACCTATGTGACAGAGACCGTGTTCTCCTATCAGGGGCTTGGAACGCTCAGCTTCGAGAGTGCCATGTATCAGGACTACAATATGTTGATGGCACTGTGTCTGATTACCGGGGCTGTCGTGTTTTTCTGCCAGTTTATTGCAGAAATCCTGAATGAATGGATTGATCCTCGGATGCGTTATACCGGCAGGTTACGCACGCAGGCCTCGGGCAGAAGTCAGGCTGGATCTGTTTTCAGCGCAAAATCTGCCGATCCCGAAAAAAACGGTCATGCGGGGAGTGATATTTCGGCAAAGTATCTGGCAGGAGAGGAGGCAGACCGATGAGAAAAGGAAAAAAGCCTTATTTTTCCCTGCTCTTGCTCCTCTTGATCGCCGGGCTTTGTATGTTTTGCGAGGTAACTGCACCTTATACAC
>CAKQVC010000119.1 GCA_934277655.1 uncultured Clostridia bacterium | reverse complement strand
GCTGATGTTCTTTACAAACGAAGTCTCCAGCTGCATCTGCACGTTCTCTGCGCCTTTCGTGTCGGAAGCCGCGACTTCGAGCACGATCTCTGAGGACTTGTGCTCCGCAGCCTGTTTGAGAATCTCGCTTTGGTTCTCTGCCTTGACGGTCGCTGCCGCGGTCGTGCCGCTGACCTTAACCTCGGTCGGAGCCGTCGTTGTTGCGGAGCCGCTCTTACCGGTCGTCTCTACCGGAGATTCCGGTGCCTGATCGGATCCTGAGATGGTGCTCACGCCTAACGCCTTTGCCAGCGCATTATAGTTTTCTACGTCAGCTTTTGTGATGTACTTCTGCTGCTCCGCGCTGAGCTTCTTGTACGCCGCTGTCGCTTCGTTAATCTGACTGCGGTAGGTATTTGCCTGTGCCTGCGTCGGATTTGTCAGCTTCGGCAGCGCCGCGAGCTTCGCTTTGGCATCGTCGATCTGCTGATAGAATTTAATCTGTGCTTCCGCATCCGTCAGCTTCTTAACATCTGCTGCCGTAATGCTATTCTTGTTAGTCAGCGCGTTATAGGCTGCTCTTGCAGCTTCCACTTTGCCTTTTTCACCTCTGTAATTGCTGTAGGTAATCGTTTTAATCTCTGCGATCATCTTCTTTACTGCGCCTGCATCGGAGCCGCTAACTACCTTAATTGTATACTTGGTTCCCTTGCTAACAGAATTCATCGTCGGCCAGCCATTCTCGCCAACACCTACATAAAGGATGTCTCCGGATTTCACAGAAATTGTATCAGTCATCTTGTATCTTGCGCTGTCTTTGTTATAGCTGTTTAAGAAAATCCGCGCCTGATAGTTCTTGTTTACGGCTTCCGGCTTGACTGTCACATTTGCTTTGCCGTCTTGATTCCCATTGATAACCAATGTATATTCCGTATTGTCTCCGCTGAACGATGGCGAAAGTGTTCCGCCTGTGACGGTCAGCTTATCCAGTTTGGTGTTGCTGTTCCCCCATGTACCGCCGATATCTGCGCCATAATCTAGGGTGAACATCACATGAATTGTATCTCCATTTTCCAACTTGCCGGCTTTCACCGAGAATGCTGCAAAACTTTCGTTGACAAACCAATCATTTAAGGTGCCCATCCATCCGGACTTATTATTTCCGTCAAATTCGCCAAGTGTTTTGCCGTCTTTTTCAACGGATGCCAAGTAATCTATCGTATAGTCACCCTTAGGATTCTCATTGTCAAAATTTTTCGTGCCATTCCAGCCGTAACCTTTCTGGTCGAGTGCTTTCAAAACGCAGGTCATCATCGTGTCATATTCTCCGAGGTCGTACCAGCCGTCTACGATCTGTCCTGTGAAGGCACCACTGGAATATTTCGTATTTTCGACTGTTACATATACTTTGCCCACGGTTTTTCCGGAATCATAGGTTGGCTTCGTGCCCGGCTCTGCGCTACTACCCGAAGCTGCGGCTGCTAAGGCTGCCAGCGCAGCTTTTCTTGCCTTGGCTACCTCTGCCATGGTTTGTGCTGCTTTGATGCTGTCATAACCACTCTGGTATACGCTTTCCAATGCGTTATTTTTGTATCCTTCATAGGCTGCCTTCAAAGATTCCTGTGCGGCGGTCTTAGCTGCCTGAAGCTGCTCCGGTGTTCCGGTTGGGTCAACGATATTCTCGTATCCCGCTTTGGAAACCATCTTTACCGAAATGGTAATTTCGTTGGCTTCAATATCCTTTGGAATCGGATAATCAACAAGAAAGTATCCGGAATACGTCCCAATCGTCTGCGGTTCCGCGAGGTTCCAATTCTTACCATCCGCAGACCATACCATCCAGTATTTCTCATCATTTGTATCAAGATAAGCACGAACGAAGGCATGATCGCCTGCCTTTGCGGTAAATTTGCTTTGATAATTGATGCTTTGCCATGTCGGTGCCGGAAGGCTTCCGTCCGGATTCGGTGCCATGCTCCATGTCAGCTGTGGCCAGCCAAAATATGGGTTGCCCCCTGTTTGTCCGATACCAACTGCCAACGGCAGTTGCGTAAATCCGTCAACCTTCACCGTTACATCCGTAAGTTTTTTCAGCGTATCAGCGTCGAATTTTGCGAGTGCTTCGAGTTTTTCAAGTTCCTTCGGAGTGAAGAAACGCTTCTGGTAGGCATCTCTTTCTTTGTCTTGCGGAGCACTCAGCTTCTTATATGCAGCTTGAATTTGTTCAACTGTCTTCGCATACGATTCATCGAGAGTTTCTAAGTTTTCCGGTATGTACTGCAGTTTTTCCTTTATCGTCTTGGTAGTGCCCGCATAGTCAATGGCTTTTTCCTTTGCCTCTTTCTCAAGGAATGCGTAATCGCCCTCGAAGCGTTCCATTAAATCTGCGAAGGTTTTCGCGCTGTTCTGATGTTCCTGCAGCGTCGTATAACAAGTTGTAAAGCGCCCTTTATAGTATCCGTCTTCAAAATCATATTCCTGATATTGTTCAAAGAGTGCTTTTGCTTTGGCAAGATTTTCTTTTCGATACTGCGCTATCAGAGCTTGCTCATTCTCAGGTTTCTCTACATAAATAAGGGCAATATCACCTGCCACCAGACTGTGATAGGTACCAAAAGTATAGTTCTGATAAACATCCCGTCTTGTGTAATCATCTTCCCGAATATCGTGCAAAGCGATTGTGTACCACCCGCTCCTTGCAAAGGTGTAGCTCGCCTTGCCGCTTGTATCGGTTGTTTCTCCGGTATTTTTGCCCGGGGAAGTAATAACCGGATTCTCGCTCGGCTCACTTACAAACAGCGTCAATCCTTCGGCGCTTTTTTTCTTGCCTAAATCCTTTCCGTACGCATCGGTTACCGCTGCGGAGATGGTCAACTTATCTCCGACTCTTGTTCTTGATTTTTCCGGATTGACGGAAATCATTGCAAGGCTTTCCTGATATTCAGAGCGGGACGCATCTCCCCAAACCCAATTTGTGGAATCCATTCCGGAGGAAGCTTCGTTCAGAATCTGCGGCTGCAGCACTCTGGCTACCGTAACTTTATTTCCGTTTTTCAGATTTACCGACTTGGCTTTCTCCTCGCCTGCATAAATGCCGCGAAATTCTCCATCGACAAAGATCGCAAAATATGGTGCCGTAAAACTCTTGTCCGACATGATAATTCCGCTCTCTGTCTTCGGTCTTTGTGTACCACTGTTGGATGCATAGATAAGATTTGCTTTTTTTAACAAACCACATACATTGGTTTCGTCTGTCAGCGTTATCTTCTCATCTTGGTAGGCATCGGTGCCGCCGCTGAGAGCCGGATAAGCTGCCGTAAGGTTATTCACATAGGTAAAAGAAACGTTTACTTCTCCGGTCGTTTTCAGACCGTTGTATGCTGCAACCAAATCATCCGTCTGGTAAACATCTTGCTGGCTCTGGCTGTCATATGTGGAATAAAATCCCTTATAGATCGTGTAATCCTCTTTCGTGCCGCCGGAAGGCTTATGTCTGTAAGTCCTATCTAAGGTAGCATAAGCTTTTGTGTAGGCATCCCATGAAGCTGCGTCATAATCTCCCTGCGTTAACTTCTCCGGATTGTACTGTTCCAGTAACAAGCCGGCTTCTTCTCTGTGCTTCAGATAGCGTTCGTAATAGGTTTCGTAAAGACTTTTGCGAACGAGCTGCTGTGGGTCTGCCGCCTCTGCCAATGCCTCCGCATTTTGCTGTGCAGTCCCTGCTTCATCATTTACATTGGCAGCGGTTGGTTTTCCTTTTTCATCGAAGAGGGAGTTCAAATAGTCCTCTGCGGCTTTCTTCGCCTTGCTATATACGTTCCAGCTCGCGTCTGTACAGTTCTCGGCGCTGACCGGAACCTTTTTCCTACTAACAAGTTTGCCTTCATCATGTACCTTATCATCGCTAGTTTGATAATAATCCCATACCCATGTAGGATGAACTGCTTCGTATAGCGAAGTCGGATTAATCTGCGTGATTGGAATCAGTTTAGAGATGGCAGCCGCCAATTCTTGCGTTGCCTCCGCAACCTCACGCTTGGTTGCACTTTGACGTTTCTCGACTTCCTGCGCCTTTGTAAGGGCAGGGAGCATTTCGTTCCAAAATCCTACCTTGCTAACATCTTTTCCATTATATCGGTCCTCTGACTGCTTGTAGTTTGCTGCATTTGCGCCGGTAACCTTTGCGATTTCCGCCTGTAAGGCGCTCTTATCGACACCTTCTGTCGATACTTTTTGCTGAATTAACACACCATAGAACTTTGGGTTTTTTCCAAGCCTGTTGATAGTAGTGTCACTTATTGCGAAAAAATAATAATCTGATGAAACCTCCAAATCAGAATTTTTTTCAAAATCAATTCCTGCCGCCTTAAGTTCTTCCATAGTAACTTGATAAGCAGAAAAATTTGTACGATTTACTTCTAAAGGATCTTCTTTGTTATTTTCCCCATCATAATACGGAAAATATATATTGTCTGCCTTATTTAAAGGTGAGTTATATGCTGCAGTGATATCCTTCGCCTTGGGACTAGGGGGTGTATCGTATTTTGTAAGGATAGATAATGAACCGTTGTTTGGTACTGTAACTAAATAAACATCTGTAATCTGTGTAATCTTTTTTTTCCCTAACTTTGAATCATTACCAAGAGTTATACCCCCATTGTGTTTCTTTATTAAGTTTACATTGTTAGTATCTTCTGTAAATTCTTGTTCCGTACGAAAAACATGTAGTACGGAATTGTTTTCGTTTGCAAAGCCCTGTACCGGCAGCATGGAAAATACCATCATAAATGCCAGTACCATCACTAAAAATTTTCTTTTCATAAATGTTAAGTAAAGTGCTGCAATATGTAATATTGCAGCACTTTATCCTCCCTACTTGATGACTACAATATACGGAGCCTTTTCCCCGGACTGCACGATTACGCGCACCGGATCACTGCTCGTAGTTGTATAGGTGCTAGATGCCGCACTGTTGATATAGACATTGCTGCCATCTTCCGCCGTAACAGTGATGGTTTTTCCGCTACTCAATCTTCCCTTTGTATCAACAATTACAGTATCTCCTTTATCTATCATATCATACTCTACGATATCATGCCCTTCCACTTCTATGATTACTTCATCTCCTGTTGTTCTTCCAACATCTACTGCTGAACCATCTGCATTTTTCTGTCCGTTTGCTGTCGTGAAGATGCCGCATACTTCTGTTGAAGTTTCGCCAAAGGTTGCGTTGTCTAATACAGCAGAGTAAACGCGTACATAACGGAATGTCTTGCCGTTTACATTGATTGGAAGTTTCGTTGTCGGGTCTACTGCCCATTCCAGATCGAAGCCGTCTCCGCCTGTCTTTGCCGTCGTGTAGAGCGTATATGGGTTGACTGCATCGCCGTAGGTTGCCGGTGAGCCGTTCGGTGTTACGTCAGCATAGCCAAACGCATAGGTTGCTGTCGTGTTATAATCCGGCACTGCGGTGATGCCGCTGAATGCAAGATTATTTGTTGCGTGGCTGACCGTTACGTTCGCGCCTGTATTATCATGCGCGCTGCCCTGCGGATATTTATCCGTTGCAGGGAACCATGCAGCCGGTCCGAAGAGCGTTCCTGTCGGAACTGCATAACTGCCGCTTGCATCCTTAAGACCTACCGTAATGCTGCTTCCTTTCGTATACTCTACCGTTGCATTGTTGAGCGTACCGGTATAAGCTGCAGAGAACTTATTTGCCACCTTTGTTCCTGCATAGTTAAAATTGCCGTCATAGTACATGGAGCCTGCCAGCTCATACCAAGTCTTACCGTTCTCCGACACCTGTACTGCGCCTGCCTCCGGGTTGCCGTTAAAGGCATTGCCGTATACCACGAAGTCCACGCCGTAAGGGTTGTTGCTATTGTTGGTGATGCCATTGGCAAACTCAAATTCGATGTAGCCGCCCAGTGCGCCTAAGGATACGCCTGTTGCAGAGTAGCCGCCTGTGAACTTGCCTGTCGCGCTGCCCCAGCCGCTGCCGGTCGCAAACTGTCCAATCGGCAGATAGCTGACCACGCGTGATGGTGTCACACCGCCCGGCACTGCCGGTTCTCTCGGCGCTTCGAAGTGCAGCGTAACCGTATTGTTGATTTTAATGCTGCCCGCAGCTTTCACACGTACCGTGGCACTGAGTTTGTTGCTGTTGCCGCTGCTGCTGATGCTGCTTACTTCAGTTTCGGCGCCGTCATCACCGTAAGTCACGAAGCAAACATTGTTCGTGTTCTCGTTTGTTGTCGTCGCTGTAATGCTGCTGTTTCCGGTCAGATACAGTGTCAGCGTATTCGGATAGTAACCATCTCTTGTGCCGCGATAGACTGCCGTATAAGTATCGCCGCTGCCGGTGAATCGCATTTCGGACTCCGGTGCGGTCTCCGCATAAGCCGGATCGCCAAAACGCAGAGTAACATTATTATAGGTTACAGTTTTGCTGCTGTCCGCGATGCTGTAGTTGAACACATAGGTGTCGTACTTGCCGTAGCCTGCGAAGCTGTCCGTATTCGTCAAGTTATAGGTCACATATGCCGTTGTCGTGCCTACGCCCTCGCTCAAGGTTGCCGCATAGTTCAGACGCGCGTTGTTCATCAGAATGATCGGTCCCTGCGGCGGCTGCATCAGCGTGCCGAATGGCGCGATATAGCAGTTCTCACCTGCGTCTGCGGACTTGGTGAAATTCGCGGTCACTGTTGCGG
>CAKQVC010000118.1 GCA_934277655.1 uncultured Clostridia bacterium | reverse complement strand
TTCGCCATATCTGTCTGAACAATTTTAACAAACTCGTCGTAGGAAATTCCGTGTTCTTTCAGATAGTCCGGATTATATACAATCTCCGCCCAAAGTACCAGTTCGTTGTGCTTTTCTCTCGCAAACACCATGCTCTGCTGTGTATACGGAAGAAGGTCTATATGCCCTTCGATTTCTTCCGGGAAAATATTTTTTCCGTTTTTCATAACGATAACATTCTTTTTTCGTCCTGTAATCCACAGATTGCCGTTTACATCGAATTTTCCCAGGTCTCCGGTATAGAACCATCCATCACGGATTACTTCTGCTGTTTCCTCCGGCTGATCCATATATCCCATCATGATATTCGGGCCTCTGGCGATGATCTCGCCGATGCCGTTTTCATCTTCTCCCGCAATCATGATATTAACGTTCGGCAAAGGTTTTCCAACAGAACCGCTAGCCAGATCCTCCGGTCGCTCTGCCGCCAATACCGGTGATGTCTCAGTAAGCCCATAACCCTGAATCGTATCTATGCCGAAATTATTAAATCCTGAAGAAGTTTCCGGTGCCAAAGGTGCCGCTCCACAGATAATCAGACGCAGCTGTCCGCCAAGGCCGTCGATAACCTGTTTGAAAATTTTTCTGCGCAAGGATTTTAATCCGACCGCATCTGCACATTTCGCCAGTTTCAGACCAGTCTGAATGGATTTTTCCTTTCCTTGTTTCTGAATCTGAAGACAGATCTTCTTATACATATTTTCAACAATCAGAGGGACTCCGACAAACACTGTGACGCCATATTCTGCCAGGTTCTTCGTTACATAACGCAGTCCATCACAGAAAACGCTACAGCCGCCGGCTGCCATGAATACCAGCACACCTACCAGACCGAAACTGTGGTGGCACGGCAGGAATGCCATGTTGACATCCCATGGATACATTCTTTCAAAATTATGCATGCCGCGAATATTGCTCATAATATTATCATGGCAGAGCATGACAGCCTTAGACTGGCTGGTGGTTCCCGATGTAAACAAAATAACGGCCAGATCTCTGTCCTTTACTTCTGCATCTGCAAAACAGGTATTTCCTGTTCTTACCTTTTCCTCTCCGGATAATTTCAGAGAGTTGAGCACTTCGTCCTTTCCTCTCATCTGGAAAGCTTTTAAGTCTTTCCTGTCGCTCAGTGCGATCGCTTCACGGATAACTTTTTCATGTTTTTCATCAAAGAAAATTGCTTCGATCCGGCTTCTGTTGATGCATACAGAAAGTTCTTCCGGAGTCAGTCCTTTATCGAATGGCACTGCCACACCGCCTCCGTTTACGGTTGCCAGAAAAACCTGAAACCATGGATAGCTGTTTTCGCCGATGATTCCGACTCTGAATTCCGGAAGTTCCATACATAAAAGCTCGGTTCCCAGGTTCTGAATGTCTTTATGCATCTGGAAAAAAGTAACTGGATGTATGTTTCCATCCTTTTTTACCATAAACGCATTATTCCCTGGAAAAAGTTCCACGCAATCTGCCACCATCTGCTTGATAGTTTTCGCAGTTGCTCTGTATATATAATTTTTATTTTTCATCCTGTTTACTGTCATATCGTGTTTTACCTCACTTACTGCGGCCTTAGGCTACGCTAAAAAATAACCCAGCAGGGTTACCAGGTTATTTTCCATTATATAAAAGATAGTCTTTCAAGTCAACTCTATGGGCTTTTTTTAACGCTGCTGTCACGAAATCTACATTTTCACGTTTGTGATAATGAATCAATGCCCGCTGCATTTTCTTTTCATTCATATCCTTCGGCACATAAACTGGTTTCATAGTAAATGGATCCAATTCTGTATAGTACATGCAGGTAGCCAGCGTTCCCGGTGTCGGATAAAAGTCCTGTACCTGATCAGGGATAAAACCATACTTTTTCAGGAAAACAGCCAGTTCTACCGCATCTTCCAGCCGGCTTCCCGGATGGCTGGAAATCAGGTATGGAATCAGATATTGCTTCATCCCCAGCTTTTCATTCATTTTTTTATACTTCCTGTCGAACGCCAGAAAAACTTCTTTCGATGGTTTCCGCATATTTTTCAGTACGTTCGTTGCAATATGTTCCGGAGCCACTTTCAATGTTCCGCTGACATGATACTTGCACAGTTCTTCGATAAACGCATCCGCATTTGAATCTGCCATCAGATAATCATACCGGATTCCGGAACGGATAAAGACTTTTTTTACCCCTTCAATACTCCTGACAGCCCGAAGGACGTCCAGATAGTCGCTGTGATCGACTTTCATATTTTTGCAAACGCCTGGATACAGGCAGTCTTTATGAGTACAGACACCATGGTCCAGCTGCTTTTCACAGGCTGGAAAGCGGAAGTTTGCCGTCGGACCGCCCACATCATGAATGTAGCCTTTAAAATCCGGCTTTCTCGTTAATGCCTCTGCTTCTCGCACAATGGATTCCTTGCTGCGGCTTCTGACCTGTCTGCCCTGATGATACGTCAAAGCGCAAAAACTGCATCCTCCGAAACAGCCTCTTGCGCTCACAATACTGAACTTGATTTCTTTAAACGCTGGAATACCGCCCTGTGCATCATAAACCGGATGCCATTCATTCTCGAAAGGAAGTTCATAAACATCATCTAATTCCTGTCTTTCCAGCGGTGGCTGAGGCGGATTCTGAACTACCCATAAATGTTCGTCATACTGCTCCGCAAGTGTTTTTGCTGAAATTGCATCATGACTCTGATACTGCAATGCAAAACTCCTCGCATAGGCTCTTTTATCTTCCGTGATTTCCTGATACGATGGAAGGATTACGATCTCCTTATCAGACGCATCGATTTCTTTCGCTCTGTGACAGGTTCCCTGGATCCACGTGATATCCCGGATGTCCAGTCCCGCTTCCAATGCCTCTGCAATCTCAACGATCGCCCGCTCGCCCATTCCGTAAATCAAAAGATCAGCTTTCGAATCAAGGAGAATAGATCTTCTTACCTTATTGCTCCAGTAGTCATAATGTCCAAGACGTCTGAGACTTGCCTCCAGTCCGCCGATGATGACCGGAACGTCTTTATAAGCTTCTCTGGCTCGATTTGCATAAACGACAACGGCTCGGTCGGGTCTTCTGCCTGCCCTGCCCCCCGGTGCATATTCATCTATTTTTCTTTTTCGTTTGAAGACGGAATAATTGTTGACCATGGAATCCACCACGCCGCTGTTTATCAAAAATCCCAACCGCGGTTTTCCAAACATGCGAAAATCCTCAGCGGAATGATAATCCGGCTGAGCTAAAATCGCCACTTTATATCCGTATCGCTCCAGCAATCTGCTGATAATCGCGGTGCCAAACGAGTGATGATCAACATAAGCATCTCCCGTAACTAAGACGAAATCTACCTCATCCCATCCTCTCTGCACCATATCTTCTCTGTTAATTGGTAAAAAACTCATATTTTAATTATACTTGATTCTAAAAGAAAATGCCACCCTGACGAGCGACATTTCCATTTATTTCTATAACTATCTTCAGCTATCTTCGCCAATACTCCCGCATTTTGCTTCATTATCTCCAGTAGCCCCTGCAAAACATTTCCTCACAGGGTTTACCAACATATTAGCGCTGACCTTTGTCGTAAGGGATGCCTTCCGCTTTCGGCACCCGGGATTTCTTCGATGTGAAAGCCAGCACGATCAAAGTGATGATATACGGAAGCATTCTGTAAACATACGGGCTGATTCCGATTTCTGCCAGCATATAGACACCATCTCCATTGATATCCAGTGTTGCATAGGTTGCAGCAATACATTTGAACAATCCAAACAGTAAACTTCCCAGTGCGATGTTAATCGGCGTCCAGTTACCAAAGATCATAACAGCCAGTGCAAGGAAACCATAGCCTGCAACTTCGCCAGTTGAAGTACAGTTTGCAGTTGTCATGGAATACGTAAATCCACCGATGCCCGCAAGGAAACCGGAAAGTCCGACTCCCAGATACCGCATCTTATAAACGTTGATACCCAGAGAATCAGCTGCCTGCGGATTCTCTCCACAGGAACGGAGTCTCAATCCTGTTTTCGTCTTATAAAGGAACATCGATACCAGCACGAAAACAAGCAGGCACACATATGTGCTCGGGTATGCCTTATTCAGGAAAATATCTAAAATCGGTCCCCAACTGTAGTCTTTCGGAAGCCCGAAGGTTGACGGTTTAATCATGAACCAACTGGCCGCACCACCTGTTGCCATTCCCAATGTATTCTGCTGTGCAATCATATAGATAAAGAACAGTACAAGCGCAGGCGCCATCATGTTCAATGCAGTACCACCGATGGTCTGGTCAGCTTTCAGATTAATAGCCGAAAATGCAAGCAACATGGAAAACAATATACCGCAGATTCCCGTCAGAAGCATCGCCAAGAGCATTACGATCATGCCCTGCTCCTTCTGGAATCCCATATCCTGAAACATACGGATAAAAACAACTCCCATGAATGCTCCGAAAATCATAATACCCTCCAGTGCCAGGTTGATGATACCGGAACGCTCTGCACAAACACCTGCCAGTGCAACAATCATAAGAGGAACTGCATAAAGCATTGTCTGTTGAATTAAGAATACCATTATTCATTTCCTCCTTTTACTTTTTTATTCTTTTTCTTACCATTCAGCATCGTCTTGATAAACATGGAAAATGCAGAAAGATATACGATCGTTGCAATGATAATATCTGCAATGTATTCATTGTAAGCAGTCAGATACTTCAGCTGCAGTCCTGCTACATTCAGCATGGACATGAATACACCGGCAAAGATAACACCAATCGGGTGATTTGCCGCAAGAAGTGCTACCGGAATGCCGTTGAAGCCCTCTGACGGAAGCGACATATAGGTAGACCAGTAAAACTCCGTATTTCCGGAAAGGTAGTACAGTGCACCTCCTGCCGATGCCAGTGCTCCTGCAATCACCATAGAAAGCACGATATTTTTCTTGTCATTGATGCCTGCATACTTGGCTGCATGCCGGTTCTGTCCGCAAGCTCTCAGTTCATAGCCAAAGGTGGTCTTCGTCATGATGACCCACATCACAATTGCCAGAATGCAAGCAATCCAAAATCCTCCGTTAGCCTGCGATCCATGGAATAACGTGTCCATTCCCCACTTAGGTGTTACCACACCTACATTCTTTAAAGGAATGATATATCCGACTTTACCGCCTTCTGCGGAATTTTTAAACACATCATGGGCATCAAACCACCATGTTACCAGATTGGCCGCAATCCAGTTTGTCATGATGCAGGTAATAACTTCATTGATATTAAGAAGAGCTTTGAACAGTCCCGGGATAGCTCCCCAGAGTGCTCCCAGAAGGACCCCCGCCAGGAACGCACAGATCCATGCGATCCAGGAAGGACATCCGGACCATCCCAACGTCAATCCTACAGTCAAGGTTCCCATGGTTCCCATCAGATACTGCCCCGGTGCTCCGATATTGAACAGTCCTGTCTTGAAAGCAACGGCTACAGAAAGTCCTGTCATGATCAGCGGCGTTGCACGGAACAGCATGTTTCCCAGATTAACTGCGTTGAATCCGAATGTCAATGCATCGTTTTCACGTCCGGTACTGAACACGCCCAGAAATACCAGACGGATGCCGTCCCAGCATCCTTTCATGGATATGTTATCTTTTGTAAGTCCGACAATCAGTATGATCATTGTTCCTACTGCCATACCGATGAGAATAGAGATCAGCGAAGCATAAATGGACTTCGCTCCGTCAGACTTGTACCACTTTATTTTTCCCGTTTCCGGTTCAACTCTAGGCATTCTGACCTTCCTCCCTTCCCTGCCGTTTCGCGCCTGACATGTACAGACCCAGTTCTTCCGGCGTTGTTTCTTTTGATTTCAGTTCGCCTACCAATTCTCCTTCGTACATCACGAGAATTCTGTCAGAAAGACTCAGCACTTCATCCAGTTCCAGTGAAACAAGAAGTACTGCTTTTCCTTTGTCTCTTTCTGCGATCAGCTGTTTATGAATATATTCGATAGCACCCACATCCAGTCCTCTGGTCGGCTGCACCGCAATAATCAGCGGCTCGTCACGATCCAGTTCTCTTGCGATAATGGCTTTTTGCTGATTTCCGCCGGACATGGATCTTGCAATGGTAATCGGCCCCTGACCGGAACGAATGTCAAACTCATCGATCAATCGCTCAGCATATTTTCTTACATTATCAAATCGGATAAATCCATGGTTGGAAAACTCCGGTTCTTTAAACTTCTGAAGGACAAGGTTCTGTTCCAGTGTATATCCCAGAACAAGACCATGCTTATGACGATCTTCCGGAATATGGGACATACCTGCCTCCGACCGTTTGCGGATAGATGCATGCGAAATATCCTTGCCACAGAGCGTGATCGTTCCTGCCGTTGGCTTTTCCAGCCCGGAAAGACCATATATAAGTTCTGTCTGTCCATTTCCATCAATACCGGCGATACAGAGGATTTCTCCTTTTCTCACCTGGAAGGATACGTTGTTGACTGCATCCTTTTTATGGAGCTTAGACGGAACGGTCAGCCCTTTTACATCAAGCATCACATCCGTCGGTTCTGCTTCTTTTTTCTCGATTTCCAGCTGAACAGGACGTCCTACCATCATGTTGGAAAGTTCCTGCTTATTCGTATCAGCCGTATTGACCGTTCCGATATATTTTCC
>CAKQVC010000117.1 GCA_934277655.1 uncultured Clostridia bacterium | reverse complement strand
ATACTGCCGCGTTCATAAAAATGCTTTCGTTCGGACAGCGGGTTCCGTCTTCATGGTACTCATAGAAACCTGCACCGGTTTTTCTTCCCAGATAGCCGGCATCAACCATTCTGCGCAGAAGAACTGCAGGACGATATTTAGAATCTCCTGTCTCTTCATAAATAACTTCCATTACGGCCAGTTCTACATCCAGACCGATCATGTCCACCAGTTCCAAAGGTCCCATCGGATGGTTCAGACCTTTCTTCATTCCCAGGTCTATCTCTTCAATGGTTCCGACTTCCCGTTCTACCAGGCAGCAAGCCTCATTGAGCATAGGAAGCAGCATACGGTTCACGATAAATCCGGCTTCATCCTTTGCGAGAATACAGGCTTTACCCATATATTCGCCGATTTCTGTAGCTGTTTTTACTGTTGCTTCGCTGGTCTTCATGCCACGCACAATCTCCATCAGTGGCATTTTCGGCACTGGGCTGAAAAAATGCATGCCTACGAAACGGGAGGGATTTTTCAGACAGCTGGCCAGCGTTGTGATCGAAATAGAAGACGTATTCGTTGCAAGAACAGCATCTTCTCTTGCCCACTGATCGACTTCTTTTATGATCTGTTTTTTGATCTCTTTGTTTTCGGAAGCGGCTTCAATGATGACATCTGCTTTGCTGCAAAGCTTCAGTTCGGAAACATACTGCACACGGTTAAAGGTATTCTCTGCATCTTCCTGCGTGATCTTTCCCCGTGTAAAAAGTTTTGTCAGTTCCTTTTCCAATGTATTGCGGCTTTTTTCCAGCTGCTTTTCTGAAATGTCATAAATCATTACCTGCAGACCTTTCATGGCAGCATTCTGCGCAATGCCTGTTCCCATAAATCCTGCTCCTACAATAAATAAATCTTTTTTTAACATAATTTTCTCCCATCCGCTATAGCTTTTATAATTTCTACGTTTTACAACTTAATATGTTTTCTCTCTGACGTCTGCAAAATCTTGTGTTTCCTTTTTCGGAGAAGCAAATTTTTTCACGACGCCCTTATAAATATAAGCAAGTTTTATGCCAACCACATTTTCCACAAAGTTCTTTTTTTGCTCTGTGTTTTTTGCTTTGCCCGTGGCTCTTTTTACGTTTATCCTTCAAAAAAACTGTGCCTTAACAGAGGAAATTCTCCGTTGAAGACAGCAGTCCTTCTTCTCATCCGATGCTTTCATGCATATATTTCTTTGATTTTTCACACTCTATATAGAAAATTGATGCAAAATATCATCTGTTTTCTGACCAGCCTCATATACGGCGGTTTTATTACAGTGCCGTCCCCTTTTGGGGAACGAAAAGCTTGCTCATATTGGCTCCCTCCAGTGTGA
The DNA here is from genome assembly GCA_934277655.1 of uncultured Clostridia bacterium. Lineage (GTDB taxonomy): Bacteria > Bacillota > Clostridia > Peptostreptococcales > Anaerovoracaceae > CAG-238. The sequence goes on along the minus strand of CAKQVC010000117.1, from coordinate 5,347 downwards.
GCAGTTTGATCTTGCGGTCGATGCCTCCGGCATATCCGGTCAAACTGCCATTTGTACCGACGACCCGGTGGCAGGGAACGATGATGCTCAGCGGATTATGTCCGACCGCACCGCCAACCGCCTGAGCCGACATATGCGGGATGCCCTGTTCTGCCGCAAGCTGCGCCGCGATCTGTCCATAGGTCATAGTTTTGCCATAAGGAATCGTGCATAGAATCTCCCAGACTTTCTTCTGAAAATCGGTTCCTGACAGGCTGAGCGGCAAGTTGAAGTCCGGCTCTTTTCCCTCAAAGTATAAGTCCAGCCAGCGCTTTGCCTCAGCCAGCAACTGTAAAGCTTTCTCTTCACGATATCCCTGGCAAACCTCTTCGTCTGTCTCAGACTTTTCCAGACCATGAGCAAAATATTTCTGTCCGTCAAACCACAACCCTGCCAGACCCTTTTCATCCGCCGCCAGCAGTATCCCACCCAACGGCGAATCGTAATGTGTCTTGAATATCATTCGTATTCTCCTGCCTTTTTTACCAGATCCCCATTACATGCTGCATCACAAGGCTGACTACCGTGATTCCCAGCCAGCAACATCCACCTAGCAGCAAAGGTTTTGCGCCGGTTCTGATCAACTCAATGATGTTGCTGTTCAGCCCGATGGCTGCCATTGCCATAATGATGAAGAACTTGGACAATTCTTTCAGTGGTGCGAAAATGCTCGCATCTATGCCAGCCTGAATGCAGATGGTCGTGATTACCGATGCAAGCACAAAATACAAAATGAACATCGGGAATGCCCGTTTCAGGCTGAAGCCCTCTGCTTTTTCTCCCGCCTTGCTGCCGTCTTTTGATGCCTTTCCTGCGCGGAATGCCGCCAGAGCCAGTGTGATCGGAATGATCGCCAGGGTACGGGTCAGTTTCACTGTGACTGCCTTGTCCAGCGTCTGGCTGCCGAGATTCCACATACTATCCCAAGTCGAAGCAGCCGCCGTTACCGATGACGTATCGTTAATTGCCGTTCCCGCAAAAATTCCAAAAGCATCGCCTGCACTCGTATCGAAGCCGATGGCGCTGCCCAGCATTGGGAAAAAGATAGCTGCCAGCACATTGAAGAAGAAAATAACCGAAATGGACTGCGCCACTTCATTGTCATCAGCTCCGATGACAGGTGCGGTTGCTGCGATCGCTGAGCCGCCACAAATAGAAGATCCGACACCCACCAGCACAGCCGTATTTCCCGGCATGTGCAGTGCCTTATGCAAGATCCATGCTACGATCAGGGACGTACTGATGGTGCAGATGATGATCGGCAGAGACTGTTTTCCTGTCTGGAAAATCACACCCAGGTTCATGCCAAAGCCCAGCAGTACCACCGCCGTCTGCAAAATGATCTTAGATGTCCATTTAATGCCCGGCACCGCTTTGCCCTTGTCTTTCCAGACCAGTGTGAGCAGCATGCCGATGAGAATTGCAATGACTGGTCCGCCGATGACCGGAAATGCTTTCCCCAGCAGCCATGCCGGAACTGCAATGCCAAAACATGTCAGGATACCTCCGTAGTTTTTTTGTATAAATTCCATATGTGTTACCCTCGTTTTTATAAAATTTTAGAAATCTGCTGTTTTTCGATGCCCTTTTATCGGTGCAGATTTTGCCTTTGCCGGTCCAACTAAAATTCTTCCACTCTCGTCCACGCCGATAACCTTTTCGCCATGGATGCGGCACTTTGTAACATAATCAATGACTTCCTGATTGATTACTTCTCCCGGACAGACCAGTGGAATCCCCGGCGGGTAAGGGATCAAAGATGCTGCACAAATACGATCTTGGGCATCTGCCAAAGGTATCAGTTCTTTTTCGATTGGTATTTCACGCTGCTCTGGTCTGATAGTCCATACAGTCTGCGTTGCCTTTCCTTTTGCAAAATCTTTCCTGCAGACCGTTTTTTCTTCGCCAGAAATCTCTTGAAGGGCCTCGATCAGTCGTTCATAGTCGAATCGTCTATTGCCGATTCCACTCATCCCCATGACGATATTTCCTGTAACAAGTTCCACAAAAATTCCTCGCTCCATCAGCTTTTCTTCCAGCTGATTGCCATCAATCCCACACTCTGACATATCCATATTCAGCTTCGTTGGATCCAGCATCGGTGCTTCCATGATGCGAAGCCCCGGAATCTTTCTAGCCTCTTCATAAAACCACTGAAGGTTTGTCTTCCACTCCCGAATCAGCCGTTTTCCTTCTTTTTCAAGTAGATCTGCATTAATGTCCAGCGATGCCATCAGTGGGTAGGACGGGCTGGAGCTTTCCAGTGTCTGAAGTTTATCTTCCAGCACTCTGAGATCAACCCTGTCTGAACAGACATTAAGGATGGCACTCTGCGTCCAGGATGCCAGCGTCTTGTGAGTGCTGTTGATGACCAGATCTGCTCCACATGTTTCGGCTGCCATCGGAAACAGCATGCCGCAGCTTGTTTCCTCTGTTTCTGCACGCCGGCATTCAATATTGGCTGCTCCTTCTGCGTGATGCCGGTGCCCATCACAGGTCTGATCGTGGAAGAATTTCAAATGGGCACCGTGGGCCTGGTCTACGATCAGGATTTTTCCGCGGCGGTGTACTTCTTCTGCCAGGGCTTGAATGTCACTGCAAATCCCATAGTAATTAGGCGATGGAATAACTATCGCCGCCGCTTCTGGGTTTTCGTCCATTCGCTCTGCAATTTCTTCTGCACTGACTGCTCCCAGTATTCCATATTCTTCTACCATTTCAGGGTAAGCATACACGGGCTGGATATTTCCCAGTGCCAGTGCGTTAAAGATAGACTTATGACAATTCCTCGCCAGAATAAGTTTTGTGCTGTTAGGAACAGCGGCTAAAATCGATGCGATCAGCCCGGTCGAGCTGCCATTGATCAACAGATATGTTTTTTTCACATCATACAGCCGGCAGTACTTTTCCATCGTTTCTTTGACAATCGTTTCCGGTTGAAACAGATTGTCTGCCCCGGGAATCTCGGTAATATCGCAGTCCATGATATGATCCAGGAAACTGCCATACCCGTTCTCCCTGAAAATCCGGCTGCCCTTATGCCCCGGCATATGAAAAGACACAGGTTTAGTTTCTGCATGCTTAATTAAAAATTGCGTGATAGTCTGCTTCAAGATATTTTCCTCAATCCTTTCTGCGGCTTTTCAACTTTTTATTTTTACCACTGCTTAATCTGTAAGCAATGCTGCACAGAGCAGGAATTAAATATCCAGTCAAAATATTTGATCTAAACGATTCAATCCAAATATCCAATCTAAATATTCAATCCCGTACTGATATTTCTCATGAAATCCTGCACGTTGGTCACGATACCCTTCGCTGCAAGGCTTCCGCGATCTCCCAGTTTGTTAGCAGCAAACTCGGAAGTATCTACCATATAGAAGTAAACCGGTCGGATCGTGCCGTCTTTTAGTACGCGATAGGTCGGTGTCATGTTGCCGGTTGCAATGGTATGCAGAACGGTCGCCATACCGATGACCATCGTTGCTTTGCGGACGTGGGAACGAATCGTATCCTGTCCTTCATAAGTATGCTCAAAAACTTCCGGAAGCGGTCCGTCATCACGGATGGATCCGTTGAGAACAAACGGGACATCGTGTTTCACACAGTTATAAATGATACCGCTGTTAATGCCTTCTCCATCAATAAACTCCGGAATGGAACCATATGCGTTGATCTTGTTAATCGTGTCCAGATGATTATAGTGACCCATGAAATGCAGTTTCTGGTTGGTAATGTCACATCCCAGAGCAGTTCCCAGATATCCGCCTTCCAAGTCGTGCGTTGCCAGTGCATTTCCTGCCAAAAGTGCCTGACAATAGCCCTGTGCAATCAGCTCGCCCATTACACGTCTTGCTTCTACATCGAAGCTGCAGGCAGGTCCCAGCACCCAGACCACATAGCCGTTGTGTTCTTTTTCGTATTTTAACAGTTCCACAACATCCTTATAGTCCTGTGTAAAGGAAGTCTCTCTGCTCCTGGACTGACGAAAAGCAAAAGTATTCTTTGTGTCATCTTCGCCTTCTTTCTGCCAGCAGTTATCGTGAACATAGATTCCCTCGCTGGCATCTTCAGTTCTTCCCACAACAACCAGTTCGCCTTTACGGATGTTACGGAATTCAACAACTCGGATTTTGCCACCGTCCCAAATCGGAACAGCATCCATACGGCTGTCTTCTGCCAGATGCCACTTGCCGCCAATCTTAAAATATTCCGGAAAAATCGAAGTTGCATGGAATCCGTCCGGTGCTGCTTTATCACAAGGAGCTTTTACCAGAGTCGCATCCGGTGCGTCCACAAATCGTTGCTCTGAAAAGTCTGGTTTTATATAGGTTGCTAATTTGAAACTCATTTACTATTCCCTCTTTCTGTTCCTAACTTGATGTCATTCGTACTTCAGGTTTTTGTTTCTTATTTCCTGTTTCCTGTTTCTTTTGTTCTTGATGTATCCTTTATCTGCGAACGTTGCAAAACATCCTCTCTGCATCATCGCTCAATTACAATGGGTTTATTGTATCATATTTTTTACGAGAATGAAACACAGAATTAATTCTGTACATTTTATTATATTATTTATGTAATATAGACACTATATCATTGAAATTCCAATATTTATATGCTATACTTTAGTTTAGACATATAGACAAACCAAAAATAAATTTTATCCGGCAAGATGATATTTGTGCCTTACAGATCAGCTTGACCGGCTGCTTAACGAACCACTTGACATTTTATAAAACAGACAAAATGCATAAAGACTACCTAATACGTTTACCTCTGTCTAAAGGGCAGCCCTAAAACCGCCCTTGCCAGGACTTTTGCTCCTGAACACCGAAATTTTCAGAGAGCCTCGGAGAAAGGCGAAAACAGAAACGTTGAAATTTCAACATTTTCCGCTTTGAACAAAATCACACGAAATTTTTCATCCGAGTCTGCCTTCAAGAAAAGGTTGGATTTTCCAAAAAAGTTCTACCTTATGTATGCTCTGGATGACAAAAGGTAACAATTATGCATTTTACCGCATTCTGCACCATCCGCAAGAAGAAAAATCCACAAATTTTCTCTTCCTGCATCTTACCTGCAGGATTGCCTGAAAAACCGAGACTGAAAAACCGAGCCTGAAAGACCGAGAATAAAAAAAGGGAGGTTGCAGTCAGCTTAACTGAATAATACAAAAGAGAAAGGATTTTCTCCCATGAAAAAGAAAAATGCCAGAAATACAAAAGGTAAAATTGTTTCCGCAGCCTGGAAACTTTTTTACGAGCAAGGATATGACAATACAACAGTCGAAGAAATTGTAGAAGCCTCC
>CAKQVC010000116.1 GCA_934277655.1 uncultured Clostridia bacterium | reverse complement strand
CTGCTTTTGCCTTCTGATCCGTTTCTCCCACCATTTCGCGAATGATGCTGTTAGAAGAGGTATTCGACCAGTATGGAAGCACAAACTTCGTAATCTTGCGATTGCGGTCATATACATAGTTAATGATGCTCCACGGATTATATATTTCGATGTCATTGAACAGATAACCGTCATACCACCGCTTCACTTCCGTCAGTTCTTCCTCTAAGACATCCTGTAATTACGCTTTTTTCAAGATACGGATTGGTCTTGAGTGCCGATTCAAAGAGCGAGCGGATAAAGTCAATCATCTTCCTTTACAATAAGTCACCGTAAAACCGCCTGCCACGCCTCCGTCAGCCTTTCAAGCGACCACGCCGCATTTGCAGGCGAAGTGGACGGCAGACAAATCGCCTCGCGCCCGATAACAGGCTCCGCATATTTTTTATAATATTTTTCTGCGGTTTTTCCGTTAACGAAAATTTTCTGTATGTCCGCAGCCTCAAAAATCGGGCTTAAGTCATTTGCGACTACATTTTTAATGGAGCTGTCGGAGCTTCCCGTAATCTCGCAGGAAGCAATCACATCCCACAATGCAATCCCGTTTGAAAGCAGAAACCTTCGCTTTTCTTCAATTGTCTGCGGCACGGCGCAGGAAAAGACACCTGCAAGCACACGCCAAAACCGATTCTGCGGATGTCCGTAAAAGAACATCTGCTCCCGCGACTTAACCGATGGAAAGCTTCCTAAAATCAGCACCTTTGAATTTTCATCATACAGCGGCGGAAACGGGTGCGTCACAGACTTTTGCTTGTTTTTGACTTCATTTATCATGCTCACAACTACCTCACCCTGAACTTGATGCCCAGCTTTTGGGCAATTCTGCGGCAGTCTTCAATGTCCTGCGGCGAAATTGAAAATCCGACTACTGACAGACCGTTGGTGTTCAGCCTTGTCTTGAGCCTGCCTTTCAAGCTCGGTTCACGTTTTACGAAATCACAGATGGCAAACAGCCAGTCAAGGAGCTCGGTCAGCTCCCGCTTCAGCCAAAGGCTGTCAACATCGCCGATATGTTCCATCATTCTTCGTCTCTTTTTAAAATCCCTTATTTTCTCCATCGTACCATAATTCCCGCCGAATTACAACGCAAAAACGACGGCATCCGCTCAGCGGATTGCCGGGCGGATTACCGTCATACATACAAATTATATCGGATCATCCTTACGCCAACAGCGTTCGCGGCGAAGTCGCATAGAAATCGGAAGATTCGTTATTTTGTTTTCGTCCAAACTCTTGAAGCGTGCTTGCACTGTTTTAATGCAGTTTTCTGTTTTATCGCACACCTGATATATTCAATTTACATTCGATTACTGCCGCAGCGATTCTGCCGCAGCATCAGAATAAACCGCCGAATAAACCTCCCCGACCGTTATTGTCATTACAGAAGAGAAGATAAATTACCACAATTAAGATAATGAGCCAGATTCCGCTGCTTCCCTCGTTACAAGGTTTCTGACACTCCGGCCGGCATCCCGGAGGACATTTTGGATAGTCCGGCGGACATTCCGGTGGCGGACAGCATTTTTTTCTGCACTCTTCTTCGCAGCATTCCATACAATGTTTCGTATCTTTATAGCCTCGATATTCTCTCTGATCACCCATAAGCAAACCTCCACAAAACTCTTTCGTTTTCCCTTTATTCTATGCAAGCATCTGAAAAAAAGTGAAAATCCCGGGACGCATCATTACGCCTGGCAGGAAAGATTTTGCGCAGAAAAGCTGTGGCATCTGTTGACTAGGACTCCATATTTAAATTCTCTTCGATCATGGAATTGGAAGCGTCCTCTTCTTCTCCCATAGCTACCATATCACCTAAGGATACCATGTAATCGTCCAGCGGATAATTCATGCATTCCGAAAAATCATACTGATATTTCGTTCCTCCGATATTTTCCATTCTGGAGGCAACCAGTGCATCGCGCAGGCTTACATTTTCTTCTGCCATGGTTGCCAGTTCCGTATAGAAAGCATTGTTTTCCATGGAATACCAACGACGAAAACGTTCCAGCTCATCTACCAGCTTGGCTTCCACCGTTTCATCCTCGCTGTTTCTGCACATACCGACTAGCGCACGTCTTACGTTTTCGAAGATACTGAAAAGTTCAGTCTCGTTATCCGGCACAAAATCCGTGATTTCCTCAAAGTAGTCTCCGACAAGCTGCGCCAGCACATCCTTATCTACCTGATGAAACAGCTCTGCGACATCATCATAGTCCAGTTCTTCCTCGCATTCCAGAAAATCTGCAAGGTTCTCAAAGTATTGAAATTCTGCCGGATCATCGATGTCCAGCAACTGATACAGTTCCTCTCTGTTCATATTTTATCCCCCTTATTTTTACTATAAATCCAGATTTTTAAACTTCAAGATCAGATTCGATTTTTCGATTTCCAGCACTTTCTGAATCATGTTCTCAAAATTTTCGGAAAGGTCGCTGGCATAAAAAATGTTTTCCCGATCGTTTTGTTCCGCATACATGTCGTTTTCCCGCAAAATATCATCGATCGGGGTAATAATTTCGTAAGATGGATTGATGATCCGCAGTTTCGGGTACAATCGCTTGATATTCTTGCGGATGATCGGATAGTGAGTGCATCCCAGCACCAATGTGTCGATCTTGTTGTCTGCAAGAAAGTCATCTAAATAGTAGCGTATCGTCAGATCCATAATTTCGTTGTCAATGATGCCTTCTTCGATCAATGGTACAAAAGCCGGTGTTGCTTTGCTGAAAACATGCAGACTTGGATTCTTTTCCATAATCTTGATACGATAATCGTCACTGGCAATGGTTATTTTAGTCGCGATGATGCCGATGCGGTTCTTCTCATTACATGTCTGGGCAACTTTTCTGGCTGCCGGGCTGATAATGCCGACAATCGGGATGTCCGGATGCCTTGCCCTGAGATCATCCAGGCAGGTTGCTGTGATGGTATTGCAGGCAATGACCATCATCTTGACATCTTTCGACGCTAAAAAATCGGCAATCTGCGCCGCATATTGCTTTACCGTGGAAACTGCCTTCGATCCATACGGTGTTCTGGCAGTATCTCCAAAATATATGATCCTCTCTTCAGGAATTTTCTGAAATAAGTTCGGGATACAGGTCAGACCCCCAAGCCCCGAATCAAAAAAACCAATCGGTCTATTATCCATTTTAGGTTATATTCCTTTCAAAAATGTGGTATAATGGTTCTGTCCCATGAATGCAAGCGTATGCGATGCATGAATGGCAAGACAGACCTTATGCTACAGTTCCCCAGCCTACGGCTGGCTAGGAACTGGTCGTATAATGGTTCTGTCGTTTATATTGCGGCGTTGCCGTAACGTAAGAACCATTGAATCACGCACTTTATTAACTTGAGGCGTGGTATAATGTCCTTGTCACAGCGACTGCGGAGTGTTAGCAAACGCAGAGCTGATGAAAGACAGATGTCCGAGCGAAGGCGATTGCGGAGCTAAAGGCGACAGCAGAGCCGCTCAGCGTCCGGACTAATGGTTCCTTGTCACAGCGACTGCGGAGTGTTAGCGAACGCAGAGCTGATGAAAGACAGAATAATATTACATTTGAATACTACAGTATATTACCACAAAAACATAAATTTATCTATACAGGAGGACAAAATGTCAGAGAAAAAAATACTTCAAAGAAACGAAATCAAGCCTGAATATAAATGGAATATCGAAGCCATGTATCCCGACGAATCCCAGTGGGAAAAAGACCTTGAAGCATGCACGAAGCGTGCAGAAAAATTCACGCAATACCAGGGACACATTACCGAATCTGCCGACACACTATATGCTGCCCTTTCCGAAAAAGATGATATCTGGAGAAAGCTGGAGCATGCCTTTGTCTATGCGGCTATGAGAAAAGACGAAGATAACCGTGTAAGCAAGTACCAGTCCATGGATGACAAGTGCGGAACAGCTGTAGCAAAAGTCGCTGCTTCCATGTCATTCTTCGCACCGGAACTGCTTGCCGCTTCCGAAGAGACCATCTTAGGCTATATTGGCGAAAAGCCGGAACTGGAGCAATATCGTTTTGCTTTGGTGGATGCTCTCAGGGAAAAGAAACATGTCCTTTCCGCCGCTGAAGAAAACATTCTCGCTCAGCTCAGCGAAGTAACCGGTGCAACCAATGATATTTTCAAGATGCTCAACAATGCCGATTTAACCTTCGGGACAATAATTGACGAGAATAGTAATACGGTAAACCTGACTCACGGAAACTATATCACATTCATGGAAAGCCATGACCGTGAAGTGCGTAAAGCTGCATTTACCAACATGTATAAGGCTTACCAGGCTTTGATCAATACTATTGCGACTACTTACAACTACAATACAAAGAACGATGTTGTTTCTGCCAGAATCCGTAAATATGATTCGGCCCGCCAGGCTGCACTTTCTGCAGGCAATATCCCAGAAGAAGTTTACGATAATCTGGTCAAGGAAGTTCATGAATATCTGCCGGTTCTTCATCGCTACATCCAGCTTCGAAAAAAAGTACTCGGTGTAGACGAACTGAAAATGTACGACGTTTATGTTCCGCTTGTAGAACTGCCAAAGAAAGAGATTCCATATGAAGAGGCACTGAAAATGATGCAGGAAGGTCTAGCTCCTCTCGGAGAAGAATACCTTGCTCAGGTTGACCGCGGTACGAAAGACGGCTGGATCGATGTATATGAAAACCAGGGAAAAACCAGTGGTGCTTACAGCTTCGGTTCCTATGACAGCAAACCATACATTCTGTTAAACTACACCGACAGCCTGAAAGACGTATTTACCATCGTGCATGAAATGGGCCATTCCATGCATTCTTACTACACTCGTAAAACCCAGCCGTTTACCTATGGCGACCACTCCATTTTTACTGCAGAAGTAGCTTCCACGGTCAATGAGTCCCTGCTCATGCAGCATCTGCTCAAGACGGAAACCGACCTGGAAATGCGTAAATACCTGATAAACTACTATATTGAAGAATTCCGCACGACCCTGTTCCGTCAGACCATGTTTGCAGAATTTGAAATGCTGACCCACAAGGAAATCGAAAATGGCGGCGTACTGACAGCTGAATGGATGTGTAAGATCTATAATGATCTGAACAATCAGTATTTCGGCCCTGCCCTTTCCGAAGATGAGTACATCCAGTACGAATGGGCACGTATCCCGCATTTTTATCGTGCGTTCTATGTATATCAATATGCTACCGGCTACTCCGCAGCGACCGCAATCTCTAAGAAGATTCTGACAGAAGGCGAACCGGCACGCAGAAACTACATTGAATTTTTAAAGAGCGGTTCCTCCAATTATCCGGTAGAGCTTCTCAAAATCGCAGGTGTCGATATGTCCGGTCCGCAGCCGATCAAGATGGCAATGGAAACATTCAAGGGTCTTGTCGAAGAACTTGAAAAACTGATGGCCTAAGGCAGCCTGCCTCCCTGCAGGCTTTTTTCCGGCTTTGTCTCAGCATAAACAACAAAGGAATCGATATGGAAGAAAAGAAAATATTTATATACTCTAATGATACTCCAGTGTCAGAAATTATTGAGAAAGTGCTCCGGGAAAAGCTGGTAAAAACTCACTTTCGCATTTATAACAGGATCCTGGAGGATACCGAACTGATTATCTGCATCGGAGGAGACGGCACACTGCTCCGTTTCCTCCAAAGCCACGAATTCCCTACGATTCCGATCGTGGGAATCAATACCGGACATCTTGGATTTTTTCAGGAAGTACTTCCCGAAAAAATCGATGACTTTCTCTTTCAGTACAGTCAGGGAAATTTCATCTTGCAACCGTACAGCACGGTTTCTGCACGGGTATACACCTCGTCCAGTACCTGTAGCAAGCAGATGGCACTCAACGAGATTGTTGTTAAGGGAGCTTCTAACTTCCCGGTTCACCTGAATATTTCCATCAATGATTCATTTGTAGAACGTTTCTGCGGAGATGGACTTTGTCTGGCAACCACAGCAGGAAGCACCGCTTACAACTACTCTCTGGGTGGAAGCATTGTAGATCCCCGGCTCAATCTGCTTCAGGTTGCCCCTATGGCTCCCATCAACAGTGTCGCTTACCGGTCGTTTACATCCAGTATCTTACTGCCTGCCAACGAAAAGCTGACCATTACCCCCTGCGATGAGGATCACAGTCAGCTGATTGTCATCGCAGATGGCAAAGACGTAAAATATACAGGGGTGGAAAAGGTTGTGGTTTCCCTTTCAAGGAAAAAAATCAACCTGATCCGTTTCGAATATTCAAACTTCTGGGAAAAAGCAAAAAGCAAATTCTTGTAGCTTCTGCTATCACGCAGAAGCTTCTTGCTGAATGAAGAAAAAATCTTTGACTAAACCAAAACTAGAAAGAGAATTGATTACATATGTCTAAATTTCAATATATTGTAACACAGGAGGATCAGGAAAACGGCTGCACGATAAAGCAGCTGGTGCGTTCTCATTTTACGTTTTCTTCCCGTCTGATGACCAAATTAAAGCAAAATCATCTGGTCAGGTTGAATGATGAGGATATCCAGTGGTGGATCTCCCCTTCCGCCGGAGATGTGATCACGGTACAGCTTCCTGAAGAAAAAAGTGATTTCCCGCCGGAGGACATTCCAATTTCGGTCGTCTATGAAGACTCTGATCTTTTGGTAATAAACAAGCAGCCCGGCGTGGTCGTGCAC
>CAKQVC010000115.1 GCA_934277655.1 uncultured Clostridia bacterium | reverse complement strand
GCGCTCTCGCTTTCGCAGGAGGAGCTGGCGGAAAAGGTCTACGTCACGCGCCAGACCGTTTCCAACTGGGAAACCGGAGTTTCCCAAACAAAAGGATATTAAGGAATAACCTGTGTTTACCTGCTTGCGAATAAAAGAATAATGCTATTAAGTTAGCGATACTACATAAATGTGTTGGTATCTCTTTTTCATTGGCTTAAAACAACAGGCTATTTTATTTCTGCTTGATTACTCTAAACTTATTGGGATATGATTTGTCAAGGGCTTGTTGCGTAAGCAATGCTTAGCACCCTTTACAAATTATGGACGGTAAAGTAGCTTTTCAAAAGCAGAAAAAAGTAGTCTTAAGATTTTGAAATATTGTAGCAGGTAGTGGAAAATGGTATAATGTGAATACAGAGAAACATATAAATTTGTATTTAACAATCAATAAATTGAGAGGGCTTAATCTTATGACTAAACAAAAGAAGGTAATTTGGATAATATTGGGAATAATTATTTTTGTGTTTAGTGTTTTTCTAGGGCTTGGATATTTAGGTCAAATAACAGGTGGAAATAGTTTAATACAAAGAACAGAAATGAACGATAAATATGTTCCGGCAGAAATAACAAAATATTATCCAATAGAAGATTTAAACTCAAAAGAAAGTTTACTTTCTGATGAAAATTATGCAAACTCAATACAGGATGCTCTGTTAAGTGCCTCTATTGAGTTTGAACAAGGCGAAGAATATAAAGCACATATTGATAAGATTATAAAGGAGTTTGAAAACGAAAACTATAAAAGTGTTTTGTATATATCAGAAAAAAACGATATAGAGTCAAGTTTGACATTTTCAAAATTCAAAATTAAGGAAATAGATGGTAAAAAGAGATATGCTTATATTACAAGTGTACATGAGGTTATAAAGAAAGACCGCCCGTATGACAAAGATACGATGTCGTTACTAAAATCACAGTTAGCATTAAGTGATAGCTTACAAGATTTAAATATCAGTCCAGACAATAGTCGCTTTTTATATGGATTTGTACATGATGAAGATATTTACAATGCAAAAATAGAAAATAAAAAACCCGATGAAATTATTTATTTTGAACTTTGTGAAAAGCCTTTCTATTTTTGGTATTATGAAAATTTTCAAAGCGATAAATCTGGAAAATCTTTAAGTATAGAAATTGAAAGAGAATAAATAATAGAACAATTCTAGGCTGTAGAAGTGACTGGCTATTAGATGTCAATAGTTTTTTAAAATTTTTTTGACTTTTTTATATAAACAAAATATAAAAAAGATTAAAAATCTAATTATCTGCATAAACACAGGGACTTTAAGCAATATGAATGAAAATATAAAAGAAATTTACCACTAATTTACTACGATTGAAAGAACCTTGATACGACAAAGAAAATAGCATAAAGAAAAGCAAAAATGGCATTTCATACAGGATATGAGATGTCTTTTTTGCTGATGTGATACAGCATAATTATTCTTTTTCTGCTTGACTATCAATCATTTTTTAGAACATGAATTGTCAAGAGCTTGTTGCGTAGCAATGTTTATACTCTTGATAAGTTATGGGATAAAAAATATTCTGATAGACAGCAGAAAAGTGATGATATTATATGTAGCAAATGATATAATGTTCATATAGTAAAAATTAGGAGTGGTAACAATGGGAGTTATAGAAATATTTATACAAGTTATTCCATATTTAGCTGTGTTTGCTATCTTAGGATATATTGTAAAGCTTCAACAAAATAGAGCGAAAAAGCGTGAGGAAGAACAGAAAAAGGGAATAATTAGGACGCATTATATAATAAAAACCGAAAAAGTACTTACTATATTTTTTGTTGTGGCAGTGTTTCTTTTTGGAGGAGGTACGGTAGCAAGTGCTATTCAACAAGATGATTTATTGCCACCAATCGGTTTTGGCATTTTTTTTGCAATTTCTTTAATCGGTTCAGTAAATATGATAATGTGGAAACTGGAAGTGAACGGAGATGAAATCACATGGCGTTCGACTTTTGGGAGAAAGAAAACTTTTCACTTTGAAGATATTACATATTGTGAGTTAAAGGGAAATGCTATTCGTGTTTATGTCAATGGTAAAAAATTATTCACCATTGACAGCGGTATTGATGATAGTGAATTTATGGAAGATATAGAGAGAAGAAGAATACCTGTAAAAGCTTATTAGGTAAATAAGTATAAATAACAAAGAGCTTATAGGTTTTAGCTAATGCTATATTATTAGTTAGGCAGACGGAGTGATCCAGACACGGTGGCAGGAAAATCTTTCAGATTTTTCTGCCATGTCTTGCAAGTGGCTGGTTTACTTCGTCTGTGAGCGAGCCTGTGGCGAGCGAAGATTAAGCCCCCGTTATCTAACAGGGGGGTACTATTACAAAAGACAAGAGCAAAAACAAATACAAAACTGCTGATATGCAACGATTTACAAGGTTATAAGAACTTATTTCACTTCACATCCTATTTTTTCGATCCGACAGGTCTAAAACAGCATATCAATAGCAAATAATGATAAGATACAAGGCGTATGCTTCTATGAGTATATGCCTTTTTTGATTGGAGGAATAAAGCATGAATGATATGAAATTTATTGAAACATTAAAGCAAAAGAGAAAAGACTGTGATTATTCGCAATCACGACTGGCACAGGAATTGCAAATCAGCAGGCAGAACTTAAATGAAATTGAAAACGGAAAAACAAAAGCCAGTAAAGAAATGAAACATATACTTCTACATTATCTTGATTATTGTAATTGTACTCAGCCTTTCACTTTAACGATTGACTACCTGCGTGTTCGTTTTCCCACCACAGACGCATTGGAAATTATAAAAAATGTACTGGCAATGAAGAGCGAATATTTTATCCATGAAGATTACGGAATGTATGGCTATGAAGAACAGTATGTCTATGGGGATATTAGTGTAAATGCTTCTAAAGATAGTTCTATGGGTGTTTTATTGGAATTAAGAGGTATGGGGTGTCGGAACTTGGAATATGTTTTACAGGCAAGAGGGATAGACTGGTATTACTTTTTAAGATGTTGTATAGATTATCAAGGTGTTTTTAAACGCATAGATTTAGCGGTCAATGATATGGGCGGACTGCTGGATATAGAAATTCTAAGGGAACGCTATTATGCCAACAAGGTATGGAAACGTTCAAGAACCCATGAAGCAGTAGACAGCGGGAAATTATCGGGTACACATGGAGATACTGCAAAAACCTTTTATATCGGTTCAAAGAATAGTTCCATCTACTTTTGCCTGTATGAAAAAGAAAAGGAACAAAAAAGCAAAGGTATAAAAACAAACATTAAGAACCGCTTTGAAATTCGTTTAAAAAATGGAAAAGCAGAACAAACGATAGAACAACTTGTTTTTACAAGAAATCCCGAACAGACCATAGCAAGCCTTATCCTCACACAGATAGATTTTCCCGATTATATTTTATGGGATATATTTTTAGATAATGTAACGACCTCACTTCCGTTTATTATGACGCCTGTTGCTGTCAATATGGAGAAAACAAAACGCTGGTTAGAAAGACAGGTCATGCCCTCTTTATTGATGATAAAAGAGATTGAAAAGAAAACAGGAGCAAATTATCTGGAAGAAATCGACAGACATACAAGACTAACAGAAAAGCAGGAATTAAAAATTAAACAAATGACAACAGACATAGCAGATATGATTGAGAAAGATACCGCTGTTCCACAAGGGAATGACGGTATTTTTTAATTTCTTCAAAAAATCTGCAACAAAACGGTTACTTGCGTACAGATATGGTGCAAGGAAAGGAAATCTGACTTTTTTTGAAAACAGGTCATTAAATCGGTGGTTGCTGTCCCTATATGATGTGAAAGAAGAAACGATTTTCAATTTCAACTTAACAATCCGTAGTTTCCATTCCCTATATGGAGCAAAGAAAATCTTTCATTCCATAGTTGGTAGTAATAGTGTTGCATGGGTAGTTAGGGTGTGAAAAGAAAATCAGATTTTTTCATCACCAACTTAGCAGAATGACACTTTCTTTCCCTATATGGTGCAGGAAAAGAGAAAAGTTTTGAAGATTGGTTACGCTTCTGCTCTTTTCCAACGCGGTATATAGGAAAGACGATTTTCTTCTTTCATGTTCTTTGACAACTGAATAAAGCAGTTCAATACGTTTGACAGACAGCGAGCCGTTGAAACAGATACGCCATGACCTTTCCCCTGCAAAAGCGAGCGACAACTTATTTGTGTTCCTGTAAAAGATTTGTTCTCTTTTATCGCCATGACCTGTCCTGTCTGATAATGATACTCCCGTACAGCCACAGCTTGAGCGTTCAGAGCGTCGCACGCAATGGGTACGGCTACATAAGAACTATGCAGAGGTGGAACTCCTGTGGGCTATGACAAAAGCCGTTGAATTGCTTAGAAAAGA
Source organism: uncultured Clostridia bacterium (assembly GCA_934277655.1). Classification (GTDB taxonomy): domain Bacteria; phylum Bacillota; class Clostridia; order Peptostreptococcales; family Anaerovoracaceae; genus CAG-238. The sequence continues at coordinate 2,320 of CAKQVC010000115.1, read as the reverse complement.
TTTTTACAGAAAGGGGGTATGTGTTATTGCTGATATTGTAAAAACAAGGCAGGAAAAGACAAATAATAAGCGTGGCATTGACAACAGAGGAAAAACAAAGATTGTTATAAAAGAGCATTTTTCCGAAAAGGGAAAGACAATGGGAGAACTTCTGACAGATGTTATGCTGGAAAAAGCAAAGCAGACAATCGCATAAAATCGGTGCAGTTGTAAGAAATAGATTGAATGACAAAAAGTACCCGTGTTATACTTTACTTGCAAGCAGGTATTGTAAACACGGGTTAGTTATAAAGGAGGATAACTGACAATGAAACAACAGATTTACAATACTGCACTTTATCTTAGGTTAAGCCGAGATGATGAATTACAGGGCGAAAGTTCCAGCATTACCACACAAAGAAGTATGTTGCGTCTATATGCAAAAGAACATCATTTGAATGTGATTGATGAATATATTGATGACGGCTGGTCGGGAACAAATTTTGAAAGACCGAGTTTCCAGAGAATGATTGAAGATATAGAGGCAGGAAAAATCAACTGTGTTGTAACGAAAGACCTTTCCCGACTTGGCAGAAATTATATTATGACAGGACAATATACAGAATTGTATTTTCCCAGCCATAATGTCCGTTACATAGCGATTGACGACGGTGTAGACAGCGAAAAAGGCGAAAGTGAGATTGCACCATTTAAAAATATCATTAATGAATGGGTGGCAAGAGATACAAGCCGTAAAGTGAAATCGGCATTTAAGACAAAATTTGCAGAGGGTGCGTATTATGGGGCTTATGCTCCGTTAGGATATAAGAAACACCCCGACATCAAAGGAAAACTGCTGGTTGATGAGGAAACAAAATGGATTGTTGAAAAAATCTTCTCCCTAGCCTATCAAGGTTACGGTAGTGCAAAAATCACAAAGGTACTGCGAGAAGAAAAAGTTCCGACAGCGTCTTGGCTGAATTTCACAAGGTACGGTACTTTTGCACACATCTTTGAGGGAAAGCCCGAAAGCAAGCGTTATGAGTGGACGATTGCTCATGTCAAGGCAATCTTAAAAAGTGAAGTCTATATCGGAAACAGCGTTCATAATCGACAATCAACAGTTTCATTCAAGAGCAAGAAAAAAGTGCGTAAGCCCGAAAGTGAATGGTTTCGAGTAGAAAATACCCATGAACCGATTATTGACAAGGAAGTGTTCTATCGTGTGCAGGAACAGATAAAATCAAGGCGTAGACAGACAAAGGAAAAAGCAACGCCGATATTTGCAGGGCTTGTCAAGTGTGCGGATTGTGGCTGGTCTATGCGGTTTGCGACAAATAGGGCAAATAAAACGCCATACAGTTATTATGCTTGCAGTTACTACGGGCAGTTTGGCAAAGGTACTTGTTCTATGCACTATATCCGTTATGATGTGTTGTATCAAGCCGTATTGGAACGATTGCAGTATTGGGCTAAGGCAGTACAGCAGGACGAAGAAAAGGTGTTGAATAAGATACAAAAGGCTGGCAATGCAGAGCGAATACGGGAAAAGAAGAAAAAGGCAAGTGCCTTGAAGAAAGCCGAGAACCGACAAAATGAGATTGACCGCTTGTTTGCGAAAATGTACGAAGATAGAGCCTGTGAGAAGATAACGGAACGAAACTTCATCATGCTGTCGGGGAAATATCAGAAAGAACAGATAGAACTGGAACAGCAGATAACCAACCTAAGAGAAGAATTAAGTAAAATGGAACAGGATATGATAGGTGCTGAAAGGTGGATTGAGTTAATCAAGGAGTATTCCGTACCAAAGGAACTGACAGCACCGTTATTAAATGCAATGATAGAAAAAATCCTTATTCACGAAGCAACAACGAATGAGGAGAACGAAAGAATACAGGAAATAGAGATATATTACCGATTTATTGGAAAAGTAGACTGATAAAGAGGGTTCATATCTTTAACTAAGGGAAACTGGCAAGAGCTACCCCGATATCCACAGTCTGCTCCTGCTCAGCGCCCTCTTCGATGTTTCGCTCGACCAACTCATCAAAGGAGATTTGGAAACCATGAAACAGGAAGTCAACGCCGCCGACGTCAGGGCCATGAACCGCGACGGCATCATCTACACCATTCTGCTCGCCGCCACGATCATCCTGCCCGTGCCTCTAATCAAGTGGTTCGACCTGTACGGCCTCATTCCGGAGCTTTTGCTCTGGGGCAGCGCGATGTACTTTGCCCGCCGGCTCGAGCGCATCAAAAAAGCAAATAACGTCCAGTCCTACAGGGAGATCTTGGCCTTCAGCGAAGGGAAGCGGCTCGACGAGATCGAGCAGAAGGT
>CAKQVC010000114.1 GCA_934277655.1 uncultured Clostridia bacterium | reverse complement strand
GTCAATTCCTCATTGCAATCCGGTCAGTCTTATGATAAGATGAAGAAAAGCATTGTAGTTTCCATCATCCAGAATAAGCTGTTTCCAAAGGAAATCGGCTGCCACAGCATTTTTGATGTGAGAGAGCAGAAAACCGGACATCGCCTGTGTGACCGTTTGGAGTTTCACTTCCTGGAACTTGGTAAAGTGGATCCCAATAAGCCGCTTGCGGAGATGAATCCAATCGAACGACTTGCGGTTTATCTGAGATATGCTGATGATGAGAACTACAAAAACTCTGTACAGGAGATATGTGAGAGTGAGGAGGAAATCATCATGGCTGAAAACATATATCGGAAAGCGACGACAGAAGAGAAGGCGGCAGCGTTAGCGGAACGCCGCATGATGTTCCTGCACGATCAGGCCTCTATGAGAGAAGGTGGTCGCAGAGAAGGGCTTGCAGAAGGGCTTGCAGAAGGGCTTGCCGAAGGACTTGCTCAAGGGGAAGCCATTGGACTTAAAAAAGGAGCCGCGCAAAAACAGAGGGAAATCGCAAAGAACCTTAAGCTTTCCGGCATTCCGATTGATGTGATTGCGAAGAACACCGGGCTTACAGAAAAAGAAATTGAAGCATTATAGTTATAGAAGAATTGCTTTTTTGAAATACTCAAAAAAACAGCTAAATAACAAGATATCAATGATTTCAAGAATATAAATTGATGGAAGGAGACTGCAGAGTGGGTGTACATTCTGCAGTCTTTTCGTACTTGATGGAGGAAAAGTGCTAAAACTTTTCGAATAACTTAAAGGTCCTTTTCCTTAAAGGGGTTGATTTCCTGATTTGTTTGCGGTATGATAAATATTGTCATAGAAATAACGAAAAGGGGCGGCGCCAGGGTGGTTGTTTTCTGTCCATGCGACAGCCCCACAGGAATGATTACGAAAAGGAAGGTTATAGGAAATGAAGAAGATTACCCTTAGACAGCTTTGGCAGGACTACTGTCCTGAAATGCCGATGACGGGGGAAAGCTTGGACAAAAGCAGTTTCTTTCATCATCAGCCGCCTCTTGAGCAGGAGCAGATGGAGAAAATTCTTGAGGACGATGGTGAGCTGCAGTTCGCAATTATTGCAGAACTTGTGGAAAAAGCAGCGGAACACCGGGAACCTCTGGACGTAAATTTCAGCTTTAATTCACACATTCTTTTTAGAAATGAAGAAGAAAAGAAGCACTACGAAGCGATTCTTCCTGGTATTTTTAGGAAGGTTGTTTTTTTATGTGATGGCAAAACAGGCAAGGAAGTGGGCTTTTCAGTAAGCGGAGCGAATCTGCAGGCTGTTGGCGTTGTAGAACAGTTGGCATGTGACGGTAAGGCTGATAAGATAGTGACCCATTTTCTTCCAAAAGGAAAAATGGCAGCTCAGAATACGGAAAATGCAGGATATATTTTGGAAAACAAAGCTGCAAAAGGAAATACAGGCACAACAAAAATCAGGCGTAAAGGTGCAGCGAACCTGACTCCGGCAGAACCGGCAGGCAATAAAACAGCGGCTGCAGCAGACGAGCATGCATCAAAAAAGGAAATCATCCGGGAGATAAAAAACAGTGTTTTCTACCATTCGGTTGAAAAAGATATTGAATGCCATAATGCGTCCATTTTCATGGTCAGCGGATTCACACCGGAAGAACTGGAAGACGATCCGTATATCCAGGCACTATTTGATATGGGACATAAAGTGTACGTCGCAAAATATCTCGATGACGAAACACTCACGGTCATCGTGGCATAAAAAAAGTTTCAAAAAGCCGGGAAAACCTGGCTTTTTTTATTTTTTTCAATATTTTTATGACAAAAAAATATTTTTTTAGTGATTTTTGCGGGAGATTATAGTATAATGTATTGCGTATGATTATGTATAAATTTTAGAAAGGAAGGTCTCACAAATGAGTCAAAAACATTTACATAGCATCCATGTGAGCCATTACAAGCACACTGCCGGTTGTGCAACAGAAGTAATGCCAGTGCCGGATGTTGTAAAAATTTCTATGTCTCAGCATATAGGAGCACCTTGCAAGCCATTAGTAAAGAAAGGTGACTACGTAAAAGTAGGACAGCTTATTGGCGACACTGATGCATTTGTTAGCGCACCTATACACTCCAGTGTTTCCGGAACCGTTACGGGAATCGAAGAACAGAGATCCGCTATGGGAGGAAACGACACACTGGTTGTGATAGAAACAGACAAGAAACAAGAAGTAGACGAAGGAATCAAGGTTCCTGAAGTCAATGATCTGCCAGGATTCGTAAAAGCTATCAGAGAAAGTGGCTTAGTAGGATTAGGTGGAGCATCTTTCCCAACACACATTAAGTTCAATCCGAAAAATTTAGATGAAGTTCATACTTTAATCGTTAATGCGGCTGAATGTGAACCGTTCATCACTTCCGACCACAGACTGATGCTGGAAGACGCAGAAGATCTGATCGCAGGCTGCCAGCTGGTTATGAAGTATCTGGGTCTGAGCGAAGGTTTTATCGGTATCGAAGAAAACAAGATGGACGCAATCGAACATCTTGACAAGCTTCTTGCAGCAAAGGGAATCACCAATCTGAAGACATTCAAGCTGCAGGCAAGATACCCGAAGGGTGCAGAAAGAGTTCTGCTGTACGAAGTAACCGGAAAGACCATGAACGCAGGAGAACTGCCTGCTCAGCATGGTGTGATCCTTTCCAACGTAACAACCATTGCTTTCGTTGGTCAGTATTTCAGAACCGGTATGCCGCTGATCCAGAAGAGAATGACAGTTGACGGAGACGCTGTTGCAACTCCGAAGAATGTCATGGCTCCGATCGGTACAGCAATCAGCGATGTAATCGAATTCTGCGGCGGCTATAAAGAAGAACCGAGAAAGATTCTGATGGGCGGACCAATGATGGGAAGAGCAATCTTCTCCGATGCAATGCCTATCGTTAAGAATAATAACGCAATTCTGGCCTTTTCTAAGGCACAGTCCATGGTAAAAGAGGAAACAAGCTGTATCAACTGCGGAAGATGCCACCAGGCATGTCCGTTCGGCCTGATTCCGACAGCCCTGGCAAAAGCTTATGAAGCAAGAGATGCACAGGCACTTTCAGATCTGAGAGTCATGCAGTGTATGGAATGCGGAAGCTGTTCCTATATCTGCCCTGCAAGAAGACCTCTGGGCTTCATGAACAAGCTTGGAAAAGCAGTAGTAAAGGAGGCTGGAATTAAGTAATGGAAAAGAAGACTTATGATAATTTATTAGTATCCTCAGCTCCTCATCTTGTGACGAATATGGACACTTCCAGAATCATGCTGATGGTTCTGATCGGATTGGCTCCGTCATTTTTAGCAAGTATCTATATTTTCGGAGTTAGAGTGATCGCTCTGACAGTTGTTTGTGCTGTAGCTTGTATGGCATTCGAATGGATTTGGAACAAGCTGATGCATAAGCCTCAGACAGTTGGCGATTTAAGTGCGGTTGTAACCGGTGTCCTGATCGCGTTTAATGTACCGTCAGGACTTCCTTACTGGATCGCGATCGTTGGCTGCTTTGTTGCCATTATCGTAGTAAAACAGCTTTTTGGCGGCGTTGGTAAAAACCTTGCAAACCCTGCCATCACAGCAAGAATCGTGCTGTTCATTTCTTTCGCAACAGAAATGACAACATGGCCGCTTCCGAGAATGGCGGCAGATGCTACATCAACAGCTACCCCGTTGGGAATTTTGGCTGAAGATGGCGGACAGCTTCCTTCCAACATGGAAATGTTCCTCGGCTACATCGGCGGTTCCATGGGTGAAGTCAGTGCAATCGCGCTTCTGATCGGCGGTCTGTTCCTGATCTGGAAGAAGATCATCAGCCCGATCATTCCTGCATGCTTCATCGGTACGGTATTCGTATTTGCGGCTATCTACTACGGAGCAACAGGTGGAGATGCACTGAACATGGCTATCTTCCACGTACTTGCAGGTGGTGTTATGCTCGGTGCATTCTTCATGGCTACCGACTACGTAACAACTCCGTTATTACCGGCTGGTAAGGTTGTATTCGGTATCGGCTGTGGTCTGATCACTATGATTATCAGACTGTGGGGACAGTATCCGGAAGGCGTATCGTTCTCCATCCTGATCATGAACTGTGTAACACCGCTGATCGACACCTTCTTCCAGAAGAGAATGTATGGAGGTGCTAAGAATGAAAAGTAATACATTTAAAGAATATATTCAGCCTGTAGTCGTTCTCGTTGTCATCTGTCTGGTAATTACCTTTGCACTTGCATACGTGAACTCCATTACAGCTCCGATCATTGCTGACAACACAGCGAAGGCAGCAGATGAAGCAAGAGCAGAATTACTTCCTGCAGCTACATCTTTTGAACCGTATGACGGAGATTTAGTTGTGACTGTACCGGATAAAGTCTTTGTTACTGACTGTTACGTTGCTGATGGCGTAGGTATGGTTGTAACGGTTAAGACTGCTTCTTTCGGTGGGCTGCTGACAGAAATGGTCGGCATCGATAACGAAGGAGCAATTACCGGTGTTAAGGTAACTGCACATGCAGATACCAAGGGTCTTGGTACGAAGGCTCACGACTCCGGTTATCTGGAACAGTATAAAGGTATTTCTGAGCTGGCAAACGCTGATAACATCAAGGGAGATTCCGCTGTAACTTTCATCAGTGGTGCAACAATCTCATCCAATGGTGTATACCAGGGCGTATGCGCAGCACTGCAGCAATATCAGGCAATTCAGGGAGGTGCTAACTAATGAAAGAAAAAGCTAACAGATTAGCCGTCCTTACTAAAGGTATTATTAAAGAAAACCCGAACCTTGTACTGCTTCTGGGTACTTGTCCGACACTTGCGACAACATCCTCTGCATTCAACGGTATGGGTATGGGTATTGCAGCTACAGTTGTACTGCTTTGCTCCAACGTTGTAATTTCACTTCTGGCAAAACTGATTCCTGACAAAGTCAGAATCCCATGCTACATCGTAGTTATTGCCGGATTCGTAACACTGGTTCAGTTCATCGTTCAGGCATTTGCTGAACCGCTGTATAACTCACTCGGTGTATTCCTTCCGCTGATCGTAGTAAACTGTATCATCTTAGGAAGAGCCGAAATGTTCGCAAACAAGAATGGCGTTATCGATTCTGCATTAGATGGTATTGGTATGGGTATTGGTTTCACTCTGTCTCTGACCTGCATCGGTGCAGTAAGAGAAATCATCGGAAACGGTACGATTTTCTCTGGATTCTTCCTTGGAAGCGAAGAATTAGTACAGAAGCTGACTGTTTCTATTCCGTTTATTGTTGATCATCCAATGCTGATCATTGCACTGGCACCGGGCGGATTCTTCATTTATGCATGCGCTATCGCAGTTGTAAACAAGATCCTTGCTTCTAAGGGCAAGACTCCGAGAGACTTCGGATGTCAGGGCTGTGCACTTGCAAGCATGTGTCAGCAGGAAAAATGCCTGTCTGAATTAGATGGCATCAAGATCGAAAAGAAAGGAGTTGAAGCATAATGGCACAGTGGATTAGTGTATTAATCGGTATGATTTTAGTAAACAACTATGTATTAGCTCAATTCCTCGGTATCTGTCCGTTCCTGGGTGTATCCAAGAAGCTGGATTCCGCAGTAGGTATGGGTGTGGCAGTTATCTTCGTAATGGTTCTTGCAACCGCTGCAACATGGCCGATTATGCAGATTCTGAACAAGTTTGAAATTGCTTACTTACAGACAATCGTATTCATTCTCGTTATCGCTGCATTAGTACAGTTCGTAGAAATGGTACTGAAAAAATTCATCCCTGCTCTCCATAAGCAGCTGGGTGTATTCCTTCCTCTGATCACGACGAACTGTGCAGTTCTGGGTGTTTGTATCAACAACATTGATGCAGGATATGGTTATGGATTATCCTTGATCAACTCCGCAGGCGCTGGTATCGGTTTCCTTCTGGCAATGGTACTCTTCTCAGGTATGAGAAGCAAACTGGAAGGTAATACAGATGTTCCGACTGCTTTCCAGGGAGTTCCTATTACAATGACTGCAGCTGCTCTGTTATCCCTTGCTTTCATGGGATTCGGCGGCTTAGTATAGAAGGAGGCGAAGTAAATGAATGGGATTTTAACACCAGTATTATTAGTAGTGGCACTGGGCTTCGTCTTTGCGGTTATCCTGACGATTGCTTCCAAGGTATTTTATGTACCGGTTGATGAAACAGTCATCAAGCTGAGAGAAGCACTTCCGGGCGCTAACTGCGGCGGATGCGGATATGCAGGATGCGATGACTATGCATCAGCTCTTGCAGAAAATCCGGAAGGCGTAGGACCGAACAAATGTCCGGTTGGCGGCGCTGACTGTGCGGCTGCTCTTGCAGCTATCCTTGGCATGGAAGCAGGTTCTACAGAACCGCAGGTTGCAACGGTAATGTGTAACGGAAACAAAGAAGCTGCAAAATCCATTATGGAATATCAGGGAATCATGACCTGTGAAGCTGCAGCAAATCTGTTCGGCGGCATGAACCAGTGTAAGTACGGATGCCTTGGACTGGGCGACTGTACAAGAGCATGTAACTTCGATGCGATTAAAATCTGTGATGGTGTTGCTGTTGTAGCAAGAGAGCTTTGTACCGGATGTGGCGCCTGCGCTGCAAAATGTCCAAAACATGTTATCAGAATCGCACCGGCTAAGAACAAAGTTGTTGTTCAGTGCCATTCCGAAGACAAGGGTGCCGTTACACGTAAAGCTTGTGCAAACGGCTGTATCGGATGCGGTAAGTGCGTGAAGGCTTGTAAGTTTGAAGCTGTTACAG
>CAKQVC010000113.1 GCA_934277655.1 uncultured Clostridia bacterium | reverse complement strand
AGGCCATACAGCAAAAGAGCGTACTTACCGTAATTTCGGTATGCCTCAGCCGGAAGGATACCGAAAAGCCTTGCGTCTGATGAAACAGGCAGAGAAATTTGGCAGGCCGATTATTTGTTTTATCGATACTTCTGGAGCATATTGCGGAGTCGGTGCCGAGGAACGTGGCCAAGGTCAGGCAATTGCTGAAAACCTGATGGAAATGTCTACTTTATGTGTTCCCATCATCTCTATTTTGATTGGTGAGGGTGGTAGTGGCGGAGCTCTTGCCCTTGCAGTTGCTGATAATGTATGGATGTTACAAAATTCGGTTTATTCGGTAATCTCTCCTGAAGGCTGTGCAAGTATTCTTTGGAAAGACTCTGCAAAGGCCGAAACAGCTGCAACAAGCTTGAAATTAACGGCTGAGGACGCTAAGAGTCTTGGAGTAATAGAACGCATTCTCTCCGAAAAAGACATCGGAAAAAAAGAATTTTATGACCGCATTCGCACCCTTTTGACGGAAGAAATAAGAGAACTGTCCGGCGACATTGAACTGACTCAAAATCGTTACGATAGATTCCGCCACCTAGGTGTCAATGCTGTTATTAAGGAGTAAGTATGAGCATATACAAACAGTATTGTAATGAAATTGTCGATGAAAACGGCAGACTGAAAAAATTAACCCTTGAATATCCCGATAACTTTAACTTTGGTTATGATGTTGTCGATAAAATAGCAAACGAAACACCGGATAAACGTGCACTTGTATGGTGCAATGTTGACGGTGAGGAACATATTTTTTCATTTGCAGATATAAAAAAATATAGCAATCAGATGGCGAATATATTCCGCAGTGCAGGAATCGGCCGTGGCGATCGTGTTATGCTGATTTTGAAGAGACACTATGAATATTGGTTTGCAGCAGTTGCGTTGCACAAGTTGGGTGCTGTGATGATTCCTGCGACTCATATGCTGACAGTCAGTGATTTCGTATACCGCATAAAAGCTTCTAAGGCAAAAGCGATTGTGTGTACCGTGCAGAATGAGGTTCCTGAAAAAATCACTGCAGCACTGAAAGAAGCAGGTACGACGGCAAAGCTGTGGTGCGTTCAGAATGATGTAGACGGCTTTGAAAATCTGACAACGGCAATGAAGGAAGCTTCTGAAAATCTAGAACGTGTGCAGACACTGGCGACCGATCCGATGATGCTGTACTTCACATCCGGTACTACCGGTTATCCGAAGGGTGTGATCCACGAGCACAGCTATCCTCTTGCACATATCGTCACGGCAAAGTATTGGCATCAGGCAGAGGACAATGGTCTTCACTTTACTGTTGCAGAAACAGGATGGGCAAAAGCATCCTGGGGAAAGATTTACGGACAATGGCTTGTTGGCAGTGCCGTCATGGTATATGACTTCGATAATTTTGAACCTAAACAGTTAACATCTGTGATTAATCGCTATGGGGTGACTTCTTTCTGTGCACCTCCTACCGTTTACCGTTACCTTGTGCGTAAAGGCATTCCTGATATGCCAACGCTCAAACATGCAACGACTGCAGGTGAAATATTAGCACCTGAAGTATTTCGTAAGTTTACAGAACGTACCGGACTCGAACTTTGCGAAGGATATGGTCAGACTGAGACGACACTTTTAATGGCAAATTTCAAAGGCTATGATGTTGTAGAGGGCTCTATGGGAACTCTTTCGCCTTTTTATAATATTGAGCTTCGTGGAAAGAATGGAAAACCTGTCGATATCTATGAGATAGGTGAGGTTGTTATCATTCCAGAAAAAACAGGTAAGCAACCCGGTGTATTTACTGCATATCTGGACAATGAGGAACAGTATAGTTATGTTTGGCGTGACGGTGTATATCATACGGGTGATGCTGCTTACATGGACGAAAATGGAAGATATTGGTTCCATGGCCGCTTTGATGATATTATCAAGACCGGCGGTTTCAGAGTAGGACCATACGAGGTGGAGAACGTGCTGATGGAGCATCCTGCTATTGTAGAATGTAGTGTGATTGGTGTGCCAGATGCTCTGCGCGGTCAGGTAATCAAAGCTGTTATTGTTCTTGGTGCAGGGTGCAAACCTTCTCAGGAGCTTGAGTTGGAGATTAAAAATTTCTGCAATAAAAAGCTTTCGGAATATAAATGGATTCGCCTTGTTGAGTTCGTAACTGAACTGCCTAAGACAATCAGCGGCAAAATACAAAAGACTGTCCTTCGCAGTCAGGATTCTTCGGCAACAGAAATATAACTTGGCGTTAAACGCATACATATCAATATTTTTCATCAGTATTTCTTACATGTCCGAACGGATGTTTGCATTTGCAGCTGCTGAGTTTTTTCATAATTTTAAAAAAAACAAAAATTTGCCGTATTTATATGTTATACTTAAATGTAAAAAGTCAAATTTAATCCCTGTAGGCAGATAACGGTTTTTCTGCAAAAGGAGTTGCTATGAAAGATATGTTAGATAATATGGAGGATATACTGAATCAACAAATCAGTGGTTTTCATCAGTACATTTTGACTGCACCGGTTCGTCTGAGCTATGTGAGTCAAAATCTATGTGATATGCTCGGTATATGTAAAGCTGAACTGTTGGATGATAGCAGAGATCTATATACGATGCGGGTTTATCCGGCTGATCGCGAAAAGTATTCCGAATTTATCAAAAGAATAATTATGAAAGAACAAGCTCTTACCGGTGAGTACCGCCTCGAAAAAAAAGATGGTACGATTATCTATGTGAGAGATACCATTACGCCCAAGAGAATGGGTGATGGTACACTCGTCGGTTATTCTGTTTTAACTGATATAACTGATATAAAAAACGAAAACACCGCTTTGCATTTTTTGAATGAAACCGTTCCTTGTGGAGTTTTAAGATATACCTGCGAAAAACAGCCTAGAATTACATATATTAATCCGAAGATGATAGAGTTTCTCCGCTTTCCGGAAGTAAAAGACGGGGAAATGGATTATCTGGAAATGTACAAAAGCAATATATTTTTGATGATTCCAATGGAAGAACGCCGCAGATTTTCAAATTATCTTAACCGTGTTTATGATTCAGATGCTCCTGTTGCTGGAGATATGACTTTGCTTCGTTGTGACGGAACCCGTGCACACATGTTCGGATGGGTCACAAAATGTATCAACGAGCGAGGCGAGGCAGAGTTCCAAAGTGTTTGTATGGATATTACAGAACGCTATCAGGCAAAAAAGTCGAGAGAAAGTAAACGATATCTGCAGGCTCTTACTGATGTTTACGATAGGATTTTTGAGTTCAATCTGGATGCCAATACTGTAAAATGTCTGCATTGTGAGGAAAATTCATATTTAAAACGCTTTGAGAATATAGCAATGCAGATTGAAGATGCGTTGGAAAAATGGTTGATTGTTTCCGTAACAGCGGAACAGCAAGACACTGTTCGTAAATTTTTTAGTGATTTCTGTCAAAAAAAAATGCGCAGAATTGACGGAAAACCGCCACAAATTACCTATATGGCTCGGTCTGCCGATGATATCATTAAACATTATATAGGTGTATTTATTAAAGTTGATGAATCTGTCAGCTTCTATTGCTGCCGCGAGTCAAAAGAAATAAAAGATTCTGTGGAATTAAGGGCAGAAAACGATCGTCTAAAAGAAAAAATGCGTAATTTGGTCACACAATTTTCTGATGGTATTGCAGCCTTCGAAATTACCTCTGAAGGTTTGGTAAAGCCGCTATATGCAACCGAAAATGTCTGCTATTTTTTTGGTTACACCGAAGAAGAATGGCTTCCTCTGACCGAACAATTTACCCCCTGGGAGAATTTCGTTTCGTACAGCGAAGTTCCTTACGAGGCATTTGCAGAATTACTTAGAACGGGAGAAGCAGATTTTGTCTATTTTGATTATCAATCGGAAAAAGAGTGCAGAATGAAAGCCATCTGTTCAGAAAAAGAAGCAAATACTAATTCTTCACGTTACGTTATGCTCTATCCTGTAGAAGGCAGTTCTGAAACCATGAAGCAAACCTTGCCCGAAAACCGCACAGTATCGATCCGCACATTTGGATATTTCGATGTTTTTGTAGGGGATACCCCTGTTGCGTTTCGTAGCAAAAAATCCAAGGAACTTTTAGCGTTGCTGGTTGATCGTAAGGGTGGATATGTTACTTCAGAAGAGGCCATCAGTTTCTTGTGGGAGGATGAACCAGCAAATACACTGACCCTTTCAAGATACCGCAAAGTAGCACTTAGACTAAAAAGCACTTTGGAGGAATATGGAATTACAGAAATTGTTGAATCAGTTGACGGAAAGCGCCGAATCGTGATGGATAAGGTTGAGTGCGATCTGTATAACTTTCTATCTGGCAAAAGAGAGTATTCTCAACTTTTTAAAGGAAGCTACCTAACAAACTACAGTTGGGGTGAAACGACTTTGGGTGAGCTGATGAATGAAGAGCGGTAAATTTTTTATCCCGAGCATTGACAAAACTTATTTAAATTTTTATAATTATAAAAATCTTGACTTGGATAAAGGTGTGTGCTATACTGCAAACAGTTAACGTGCTTAACTGTTTAGCAACTTATTATTTGATTATATAGAAATACAAAATCTCATGGAGAACAGAATGGATCAAAAAGACACACGTTACCAGTCCTTTTGCAAGGCAATTGATATCTTGGACGATGGGGTGGCATTAATCAACGCATACGATGCTTTACTTCATGATTATGATGGGGAAAAGATGTATCAGGCAGAGTCTCAGATGATCAAGGCCATTGGCAGTCATCAAGGCATCACAGCTGCACAGCTTGCAAAAAGCTTCGGTAAAACGGCCAGTGCCTGCTCACAACTGATACGCAAGCTCAAAAATAAAGGGTGGGTACAGCAGCAGCGTAATCCTGTCAACAGCCGGGAATATAATCTTTTTTTGAGCCAGGAAGGAAAGAAATTCTTTGAAAAACATCGCAAGTTTGAAGAGGCTTGTTATCAGCGTACTTTTAAAATGCTGGGTGATGTTTCGGAAGCAGATCTTCAGACTTACATCCGCATCCAGCAATGCCTGAACCGGGCATTCGCACTGGATGTGGAGGAGAGCCGCATGCTGTAAGCTTCACCATAAAAGTTTAAATCTGCAAAAGCCCGCATGCTTTTGCAGTAAGTATTGCCCCAATAGTTAAGCTACTTAATCAAATATGAGATACAAATTAGAAGGAGGTACCGAACATGAAGTACAATTTTGACGAAATCATTGACAGAACACACACCAATTCTGAGAATGTGGATGGATGGCGCCCATACATTTTCAAGTGTGGACCGGAGAAAAAATTCCCTTATGCAGATGATGAGTTTATTAGAATGTGGGTTGCAGATATGGAATTTGCGGTCGCACCGGAGATTCGGGAAGCAATCAAAGAACGTGTAGATCGTAAGATTCTCGGATATACGATCGTATCAGATGCCGGATACTATGAATCCCTGCGTAACTGGTGCCGTACCCGCTATAGCTGGGAATTCCCAAAAGAAGAGCTGGAATTTTCACCTGGAGTCATTCCGGCGCTGTATCAGCTGGTAGAGGATCTCGTAAAACCTGATAATGGCAAGGTTTTGACCATGACACCGGCTTATGGATTCTTCCTGCATGCCTGTGAATATAATGATGTAGAACTGGTTACATCTCCGCTCAAAAAGATGGACGGTCGTTTTGAAATTGATTTTGATGATCTTGCTGCAAAAGCCGCAGACCCGCAGGTTAAGATGTTGATGCTGTGCAATCCGCACAATCCTTCCGGCCGCATCTGGACGGAGGATGAATTGAAAAAAATCGCACAAATCACAGAGAAGAATGATCTTTGGGTTATTTCTGATGAAATCCACTGTGATTTAATTCGTACCGGACTTTCCCATATCCCAATGGGAAAGATCATGCCGGACTATAAAAAGCTGATCACGACCATGTCTGCCAGCAAAACCTTCAACCTTGCCGGCATGCTGTTTTCCAATATCATCATCCGCTGTCCGGAAGAACGTGCAAGATTCGAGGCGCGAGATAAAAATATCGGTGCAACAAATCCATTGTCGATTGCAGCTCACAAGGCTGCTTACGAACACGGCGGTCAGTGGCTGGATGAATTAAAGCTCTACATTGACAACAATCTTGCCTATGTTAAAGAATTTCTGGAAAAGGAAATTCCCGAAGCAGTCTTTACGATCCCGGATGCAACTTACTTTGCATGGGTTGATATGTCGAAGGTCCTGCCGGATGTCGAAGACCTGCCGCTGTTCTTTGCCAATAACGCCGGCGTCCTGCTGGAGGGGGGAGACAAACTATTTGTCGGAAACGCTAAAGGTTATATCCGCCTAAATCTGGCAATGCCGCATGCTGTACTGGAAACCGGCCTTGTACGCATGGCAGAAGCGGTAAAAAAACATAATAGCACGAAATAGAAAATCAACACTCCATAAAGCAGCCACATGTATAATACGTGATGCTGCTTATAAAATAAACGCACCGCAGGATTTCTCTCTGGTGCGTTTATTTTATTGATAAAAAAGACAAGATTAAAAAAAATTCCCCTTTTAAGAACATTTGTTCTTTTTTCTGTTGACTTTTCCTTGAGAATCTGATATATTACAGATAAGAACAAATGTTCTCATCTGCGCAGTAAAAAGGGGAATGAACTTACTGCATGATTACAGCAAAAGGGGAAATTGATGTATTCAGAAAAATTCTAAATAAAGGAGTGTTTGCCTTATGAAAAGCTATCGTATTACTAATCGTTTCAGATTTACTGTATTTGTTGTTCTGATTATTATCATGATTACAACTTTATTGAATTTCGCATTGGGCTTTAAT
>CAKQVC010000112.1 GCA_934277655.1 uncultured Clostridia bacterium | reverse complement strand
GTCAATTTTCGCCCTGACCCAATCAAAAAATGTCTACCCTCCGCTTGCTTATTTTCTCAGAGAGTAGACATTATGCATTTATTTCTATATTTTCCCAGCAACTTGCGACTGCATCCAACGGCAAGTCCTCCAGCTAGCTGCTACTGCCTTCACCAAGGCACGATTTCACAGTCATTCTTGCGTCTGCATCCAACGGCACACCTTTCTGCCAGCTACCACTGCTGAGGTCACTACCAGCTTCCGCCGCCTCCGCCGCCGAAACCGCCGCCTGAGAATCCTCCGCCGCCGGATGAGAAACCGCCGCCAAGGCCGCCGCTTCCATCGCCACCGTCAGGAATCGTAATATGGATATTGCTGCTGATCGTCCGTCCGCAGCTATCCATCATGCGGGAGAACATCCATGCATCGAAGAACGGATCATTTCCGTATCCATAACGGCCATTGTCATAGCCATAATACCAGCCCGGCTGCACGATCGGAATATTCTCGAACTTCTTTGCCCATTTATCCGTAAGCCCCATAACGTAAGCATACGGCAGGATGTTATAAAAATAAGATGGATTTTCTTCCACCAGCATGTTCAGCTTTTCCAGTTCTGCTTTTTCGATAAATTCCCGTAGTCCAAGGATTTTTCCCATCAGCTGCACACTGTTTTTCGTCCGGCTTTCCATCAGTACCGTGCAGACCTGCGTAAGTACCATAGAAGCACAAACTACCAGTCCGGCAGATGCGCTGGAAAGTGCATTGCCAAGCATCAAACCATACACGCCGTCACAGATTCCGCAAAGGATCCACAAAATTACCATGCCGGTAACTGCACGCCCCTTCTTCATCGCATGGAACTTTCTCTGAAGGAATGCTAACAACAGAACAAAAACAACCAGTATGACCGCTTCTGCTATCCCCAGGATTCCGGCAAGCAGTGAATTTTCATCATATAAGATCAGAAAAGCACCTGTAAGTGCCGGTATCAGCACACATCCGATAATCCCAAACACCTGACACACCACCGATGCAATACGGAACTGCCGCTTCTTCTTCCCACGGAACAGATTTCCCAGCTGGTCGGCTGCTGCAACATATGCATCTCCAAAATCCTCATCTAAGTCTTCCAGATAGACGCTTGCCTGCCCTTTGGCGCCACTGTTTTGATCAGCAGCGAAAGACACCTTGCTTCCGCTGAACAGACCGTCAAACAATGTTCTTGCAAACTTCTTTTCTTCCTTATCTTCGATATCCCTCAGTTTATGCAGACAGAACTTGTCTTTCTCGTATTCCTCAATGGATAAATACCCTTTCTCTGCGAAATACATGATCATCGAGATCAAATCTTTTTTATCTCCAGCGCCATCGAGTACAAAACCGATTTCTGCCGGTGTCATGCCATCCGGAGGGTAAAATTCTACCGTCTGGATAATCTTCGGATCACGACCATAAATCAGCCACAGAAGCAGGATGAGCCCTGCACAGACAACTGCCGATACCGGAATTGCCGTTTTGGTCCAGTCATAGTTCAGCTGGTTTACCCAGTAGCCTTCCGGAAGGTCACATAAAACCGTAATGCCTTCTCCCTGTGCCAGGTTTTTACCGGTAATATAAATTGTCTTCAAAGCATCGTCATAGCGGTATCTTACATTTTCAGCAAGGCCTTCGCTGCCGTAAGAGCCCGTATAAACGTGAATCCAGTCCGCTTCAATGTCTTTCGGCATCTGGACAGAAACCGCCGCGCTGTCGATATCCGTTTCCCAGTTGGTCGGCAGCACGTCGATATACATAAAATCTTTCGCCGTATCTTTATCGTCCACGATCCGCATCCGGTAGCCAAAGGTGAACACCTGCTCTCCGGTTACCGTCTCATCGGCATCACCAATCTGAAAAACTTCATTGCCATCTTCGATGTAAACATCATACGGCCAGTCTTCCACCCATTCCTGATCAAAAACAGGACTTCGCTGTCCTTCGAAACCTTTCTTTGGTATGTACCGATAAATCCCATGCTTCTGCGTATCAAAATCCATGGTTACCTGTTCCGTTACCTGATAACTGTTATCCTCGCCAACGACAATCTCCACATTGTAATCCGGAGTTGAAGTTGCGAACGCAGCTCCTGCAGACAGGCAGACCATAATCAGTGCACTCAGCATGATTAATAATTTTCTTTTCATTTCCAACTCACAATCTGAACGCCTGCTAGAACTGTACTTTTACGTTTTCTCTCTGTTCCGGTGCGGATACTTCAAACATCGGCATCCGTTCAAAATGGAAAATAGAGGCGATCAAATTAGATGGGAACATCTCACATTTATTATTGTACTGTTTTACCACTGCATTGTAGAACTTTCTTGCGTTGGCAATGTCTTCTTCCACATACTTTAACTGATCCTGCAAATCAAGGAAATTCGTATTTGCTTTCAGGTCCGGATACGCTTCTGCTACAGCAAACAAGCTTCTCAGTGTACCCTGCAAAGCATTTTCCGCCTGCACCTTATCTGCAATGCCGGATGCTCCCTGTGCTGCGTTTCTTGCTGCTACAACCTTTTCCAGTGTTTCTTTTTCATGCGTTGCATAACCTTTTACAGTTTCAACCAGATTCGGAATCAGGTCATATCTTTTTTTCAGATAAACATCCATCGTCGAAAACGCTTCTTCACAGCTGTTTCTCAAGCGGATAAATCCATTGTACATGCTGATCAGAATGATAATCAGCAACACCAGTATAATCACAATCCCAATAACTATTTTCATCTTCTTGCCTCCTTTGTTTTCTATAATATAATATAATATATATATTCATTGGTTCTCGGGGCAGCAAGTGTTTCTCCATACAGGAAGCTATCAGCCCGCCTGCCGGAAACAGCCGCTGCTTGAACCAAATGAAAACATCTCTAAGCGAGCTCCGGGCGAATCTACTCCAGCGCCCAGTCGATCGGCTGCTGACCGGTCAGCTCTAAGAAATGATTTGCCCTGCTGAAATATTTTCCGCCGAAAAATCCGTTATAGGCTGACAGCGGACTTGGATGCGCCCCTGTCAGGATCAGGTGCCTGTTATTCGTTATCAAAGTTTCCTTTGCTTTTGCATTCGCACCCCAAAGAATAAATACCATTGGTTTCTCTCGTTCGTTCAGCAACGAGATCACTTGATCTGTGAAGATCTCCCATCCTTTCCCTTTATGGGAGTTAGGCTGGCTGTCCCGCACAGTCAGAACCGTGTTTAGGAGCAAAACGCCCTGCGACGCCCATGCCGACAGACATCCGTGGCTGGCAGGGGCAATCCCCATGTCACGTTCCAGTTCTTTATAAATATTAACCAGGGAAGGCGGTATCTTAACTCCATGGTTCACGGAAAAGCACAGACCATGTGCCTGTCCCGGCTGATGATACGGGTCCTGTCCTAAAATGACGACCTTCGTATTTTCGTAAGACGAATTTCGAAGTGCATTAAAAATGCTGTTCATCGGCGGATATACCTTTCCGCTGC
Source organism: uncultured Clostridia bacterium (assembly GCA_934277655.1). GTDB lineage: Bacteria > Bacillota > Clostridia > Peptostreptococcales > Anaerovoracaceae > CAG-238. Next base: position 3,376 of record CAKQVC010000112.1, on the reverse strand, counting down.
GGTATTCCTCAGCCAGAAACGTCCGCAATTTCTGATAATATGGTTTTTCGAACTCGCCTGCAAGTAAATCATCCCAATCGTTTCCGATATGAATCATTGTCGCTTTTCTCCTCTGTCATTTCCTCATTTTTCCTACAGCTATGGCTACAGGCCAAAATAGCCGGTCAGAAGCACCGCACAGATTGGAATCGATGCGATCGACATGGCAGTCGTAAGTGCCACGCTTTCTGCCAAAACACCTGCATCTCTGTTTTCTATCGTCGCTACCGGTACGATAGCAACTGCTGCTGGAAATGCTGCTGAGAAAACAACTGTCAGTTTAATAGAATCCGCGATCGGAAGCCAGTTGACAAGCAGGAATACGACTGCCGGAAGCAGACATACTTTCAAAAGCGAAGAAATGACAAGGCTCTTGTTTTTCAGAATACCCTTCAAGTCGCTTTCTCCCAGCTGCATTCCTACGATCAACATAGAAAGTGGCACGGTAGCATCTCCCAATGTGTCCATGCAGTCAAAAATGACGGAAGGCAGATGCAGCCCTGTAAACAACATGAACAGGCCCAACAGCGTCATAACCGTATTCGGATTTTTTAAAGATGACAGAAGCATTCTGACATCTGTTCTTTTCTTTTCGCCGGATCCAATCTTCAAGATCATCGGCCCGAATGTATACATATACAGACAAAGCATGGAATTCAGCATGACCATCAGATATAGAATATCTTTTCCAAATAATGCCAGCGTAATCGGGAATCCCATGAATCCTGAATTGAAAGAACCGAACGCAAAAATATAGCTGCTCAGATCTTCCTCCGGCTTTACCTTGATGATCTTCTTAAAGAGAAAATATCCGCTGATGACACAGAAGATATGCAGGCATATCGCAATACCTATGGTCTCAAGTGTCATCGCAACCGTATCTTCCGTCAGTTCCTTTGACGCGATTGAAGTAAAGACTACGCAAGGTGTTGTAATTAAAATAAGCAGATCGACCACATATTTTTTCGATTCTGTCGGCAAAATGCCAATTTTATTTGCACCAAAACCAACAGCAATAATTAAAAATATCGAAACTACTTTCCCTACAATAAGCCCCATTGCGATTTATCCTTTCTCTCTACGTCATTCATGTCTCGTCTCTTTTTTGCTTTTCGTTGTCTTAATTCCTCAAGCTTAGTTCTTTAAGCTCTGCAGCGGTGCCGGGATTCTGCCTCCCCGGTTGATCATCTTTGCAGAAGACTGACTGTGAAGTTTCATAACCGGTCCATTCCCAAGAAGTCCGCCAAAGTCAAGCTCTGCACCCTCTTCCAGTCCGATCGCCGGAATCACGCGGACAGCTGTTGTCTTGGAATTTACCATGCCGATCGCAGCCTCATCTGCGATGATTGCAGAAATCGTTTCTGCCGGTGTTTCCCCTGGAATAACGATCATGTCAAGACCTACGGAACATACCGCCGTCATTGCTTCCAGCTTTTCGATGGAAAGTACACCGGTTCTTGCTGCATCGATCATGCCTGCATCTTCTGTTACCGGAATAAATGCTCCGGAAAGCCCACCTACTGTGGAAGAGGCCATGACACCGCCCTTCTTGACTGCATCATTGAGCATTGCCAAAGCTGCTGTCGTGCCATGGGTACCGCACTGCTGCAGACCGATTTCCTCCAGAATATGTGCAACCGAGTCGCCAACTGCCGGAGTCGGAGCCAGAGACAAGTCGATAATGCCAAACGGAACGCCCAGCATCTGGGATGCTTCTGCACCAACCAACTGCCCCATGCGCGTGATCTTAAATGCTGTTTTCTTAATCAGGTCAGCAACTTCATTGAGCGGTGCATCGTCCGGAAGTTTCGCAAGCGCTGCACGAACAACGCCAGGTCCGGAAACTCCTACATTCAGCACCACGTCCGGTTCACCTACACCATGGAAAGCACCTGCCATAAATGGATTATCTTCCGGTGCATTACAAAATACCACCAGTTTCGCCGCACCGATGCACTGTCTGTCTTTCGTCAGCTCCGATGCTTCTCTTACAATGCCGCCCATCAGCTTCACAGCATCCATGTTGATGCCTGCCTTGGTCGAACCGATGTTCACAGAAGAACATACAAAATCCGTCTCAGCCAAAGCACGCGGAATTGCTTTGATCAGTTCTTTATCCCCTGCACTGAACCCTTTCTGTACCAGCGCACTGAATCCACCGATAAAGTTGACTCCTACATCTTTGGCGACTCTGTCCAGAGTTTTCGCATACTTTACCGGATCGCCGCCGCTGACCGCTACCAGCATTGAAATCGGAGTCACACTGATTCGTTTATTTACGATAGGAATTCCGTATTTCTTTTCAATGATTTCGCCAGTCTTAACCAGATCTTTTGCTTTATTATAAATTTTATTATAAACTTTTTCACAGGACTTGTCGATGTCACCATCGGCACAGTCCAAAAGGGAAATTCCCATTGTGATCGTTCTGATATCAAGATTTTCTTCCTGTATCATGGTTATAGTTTCCATGATATCGCTCATATTCAACATTCTAAAACACCTCCGTTGCTAAGTTTGTACTAAATTCTGTGCATGGAATTGAAGATATCTTCATGCATAACATGTACCACCATGTCCGGAACTGCCCATCGAATTGCTTTTGCCAGTTCTTCCAATTCGCACTCCAGAGCCTTGATATCAATGATCATTACCATACAAAAATACCCGTCCAGAATCGACTGCGTTACTTCTAAAACGTTTGCATTTTTTTCTGCGCATACCTGAGAAACCTTTGCGAGTATGCCAACCATGTCTTTACCAATAACTGTTACTACTGCTTTCATTTTTTGCCCTCCTCCGGACGCAGAATCTGCGCCCTGTATTCATTGTTCCGAAGATTCGGATTTATTTTGTAAACGATCGACACATCCGGATACTTTTCGCTGAAATAAGAGCGGTTGCATCCTCTATGTCCGAATATATTATTATAGCATTTATCGTTGCTCTCAAACAAGATGCTTTTTTGCATTTTTTTGTTCAACTTCGCATCATTTTCTGTCTGTTTTTCCCGCAAAACATTCCGCTCCACGTTTTTTTCTTTCTCCTCGGTATCGGCAGCAGGAACATCACACTCACTTTGCAAAATCTCATGTTTCGGCACATACATTTCGCCTCGGCTGCAGTTTTGAGATGCGTTGGTTTCTGCCTTTAGTTTTTGACCGGCTTCCTCGGCTGGCATCTTCTCTTGATAATTATGCAAAATCTGTTCCAACTGGCTTTCCAGAGAGTCTCTGGCAATCCTGCCTTCTACAAGCTGCCGGAATGCGGGGTGAAATCCCGTCTCTCCTGACATAATATCGCTGGATTTCAGTCCCACGCGGATAATGTTGATCCC
>CAKQVC010000111.1 GCA_934277655.1 uncultured Clostridia bacterium | reverse complement strand
GACCGTTCCGATATATTTTACTTTTCTGAGAACAGTTACACGGTCGGATACAGCCATGATCTCGTTCAATTTATGTGTGATGAATAAGATTGACTTGCCTTCTTTCGCAAATCCTCTCATAATTTCCATAAGTTCATTGATTTCCTGCGGTGTCAGGACTGCGGTAGGCTCGTCGAAGATCAGGATTTCATTTTCTCTGTACAGCATCTTCAAAATTTCAACTCTCTGCTGCATGCCTACAGAAATATCCTCAATCTTCGCGTCAACATCAACTTTCAGACCATATTTTTCCGAAAGCGCCATAACTTTTTCCCTGGCTTCTTTTTTCTTCAAGATGCCAAATTTCCCTGTGGTTTCTGCACCAAGGACAATATTGTCCAGCACAGTAAACACATCTATCAATTTAAAATGTTGATGAACCATTCCGATTCCCAGGTCGGTCGCATCATTTGGATCATTGATTTTTACTACTTTTCCATTTTTTTTGATTTCGCCTGCTTCTGGCTGATACAGCCCGAAGAGAACACTCATCAAAGTAGATTTTCCTGCTCCGTTTTCACCTAAAAGGGCGTGGATTTCACCTTTTTTTAGTTGCAGTGTAATATCATCGTTGGCCACAATCCCGGGGAACTCTTTCCGTATATGGTTCATTTCTATTACATACTCAGACATGCCTTTTCCTACCTCTATTCACAAGTATCAAAGAAAAAGGGGGAATTCAGTATCCCCCCTTTTTCCTTTGTCAGGTTATGGTTACCTGTAAATTTTATTTCGTTGTATTAAGCTTATTTTACAAACTTAACGTTTTCAAGACCAGCCTTGCTTGGATCCTTCATCTCGGAATCGTTATCAATCTTGATCTCGCCGGATACAACCTTTTCATATAAAGCCTGGTAGTCTTCTACTTTCCAGCCTTCGATCTGCCATGTATCCGTCGGAATGCCTACAGCGTTATCAGCAGCGCCTAAAGTCATAGAACCGCCATAAACTTCGCCTCCGTCATAGAACTTTGTTAAAGCTGCTACTACGGATTCAGCCAGACCTTTTGTTGCAGAAGTGATAACGGTATCGGACTGACTGGACTGGTCAACGTCAACGCCGATGATCTTGCCGTCTGCAGCGTCTGCAGCAGCTACGCCGGAGTTAAACATGGTTCCGCCGCACATGAAGATTGCCTCTGTACCGGACTGGAACCATCCGGATAACATGCTCTGAAGGTCAGGAGAAGCTGCGAAGTTAGCACCATGATCCCAGGAATATCTCATTTCAACAGTTTCGCCCTTAGCTGCAGCTGCATCGTTAGCACCCTGTGCGAATCCATATCCGTATCTGATGCATGCAGGGTTGGAACCGCCGCCGCCGCCAGAGAATCCTAATTTAGTATATCCACCCATTACTGTTGCATATCCTGCAAAGTAACCAGCCTGTTCTTCCTGATAAGATACACCTACCAGATTATCAAATCCGAGATCCCGTCCATCGATGAATACGAATTCTACATCCGGGTACTTCGGAGCTACGTCCTTTAATGCAGTTTCCTGAAGGAATCCAGGTGTTACAATTACCTCTGCACCAGCTTCGCAAGCGTCAGTCATAGCTTTGATTCTGTCTTCATCTGTTGCATTGGAACCGTTTGCCGGCTGATAATACTTGTAAGACTTTTCGTTGTCATAAGCGTATCTCTTAACACCATTCCAGGTGAACTGGTTGAAAGATCCGTCTTTTAACTGACCAACGTCTGTAACCATGGCGATCTGATAAGTTCCATCTTCAGATTCGTAGTTATCATCGATGTCATCGTATCCGACTTCCTGATTCTGATCGTCCGTCTGACTGCCATCATTGCTGTTGCCGCATGCTGCAAAAGTAAATACCATTGTCAGGATGAGCAATAAGGTTAAAAACTTTTTCATTTGTTCCCTCCTAAGTGAATTTGAGAATTAAGTTCCCTTTCATTATAATACATCTGCTGATAAAGTTAAAGCAGTTTTTCGCAAAACATCCTGATTTTGTTAAGTTTCCGCTACTTTTTAAACATTTCTTCAACAAACTGCTTCACAAATCCAGCCGTCAGTCCCCAGATGGTTTTATCCTCATAATGATACACCGCCACCTGCTTCTTTCCGACTCTCCACTGATAATCTTTACGAATCCCCGCCTGTTCATATGGAAAATCTTTCACATCCTGGATCACATTGTATTCATATACAAAAGGCGCTGTCTCCAGAAAAAATTTTACCGGAACCGTGAATACTTCTGCTACTTCATCCGGGTTTCTGTGTATGTCTGCCAGATATTTTTCGTCCATGCTCCCCACGACAGAATGCATGGCGATGGAAGCGATCTCATACTGCGTCGCATACCTTCCTAATATTTGTATTTCATGAAGTCCTGTTTCTTCCATCGTTTCCCGCAAAGCACATTCTTCCAGCGTTTCTCCCGCTTCCAGACGTCCCCCCGGAAAGCATATGTCCCCCGGCTGTTTTATGGTTTCCGCTCGTTTTTCAAATAGCAGATGCAGTCCATCTTTTCTCTCTACAAGCAAGATCAGCACAACATAATCTCTGCATGGATCCAGCGGCTGCCCTGCCCGTGTCGCCATTTTTTCCTGCAGCTGTGTTACTTCATTTCGATTCGCTATCATTTTTTCCTTTCTCGCTTCCTGCACGCTACTATGTTCTTGCCTTGCAGGAGACCTGCTTTGATTTCGTTTTACTTTCTTTACAGAATAAGGCGGTGGTAAACCCACCGCCTTAAAACACAGAGCTGTATGTAATCTCAGAGTCCTGTTAAACTCGGTGCTCTGATCTTAGTTTAAGATTTCACATCCTGTAAAGTCAACACCTATCATTTCTTCTTTTTCAGCGCTTAAGCTTACAACGAAATCCATACCATAGTTCTTGGAAATATCCTTTAATCTGTCAATGAACTCAGGTAAATCTCCCAGTGTAAAGTCTGCATGCTTCAGAATGCTGTCGATGAAGATAGTTTCAATGTCATGGTCGGAACTGATGATTCCATAAAGGAATCCGATGTATTCGTCACAATTTGTAATATGTTCAAAGTCTTCCATACAGATAACTCTGATTCTGTACTTCAGGTCATACATTAATCTGTGATTTTTATTGATAAAAATAACGCTGCCCTTGCTTGATTCAACTCTTTCGTTTGCTAAATCAATCATCTGTTTGGTCTTACCGCTGCCTTTATGTCCTACTAATAATTTAATCATAGTAATCGCCTCCTAAATCATCTTAGCTTGATTGCTAGATTCTTTGTATTTATTGCATCCATTATACAATAAAAGTTAATCTCTTTCAACCTTTATTTCTTTAAGTTTCCATTTTATTCTGAAAGGCGGAGCTGCCCGCATGCAGCATCAATGTCATCGCCAAGTTCTCTTCGCACCGTTGCCGGGATCCCGCATTCTTCCAGCACCTGTTGAAAGTGCAGTACTGCACCGCGCTCCGTTGTATCGTATCCGGTTTCCTCAACTTTGTTCAGCGGGATCAGATTGACATGGCATAACATCCCATGCAGACGAGATGCAAGCTTCCTTGCATACTCTGCACTGTCATTCACCCCTTTGACCAGGGTATATTCAAAGGTTATCCTTCTTGCTGTCTTATCCGTATATGCTCTGCAGGCATCCAGAAGGACCTCCATCGGATAAGCCTTGTTTACCGGCATCATTTCGTTCCTCATTTCATTGCTGACCGCATGCAGAGAAATTGCCAGATTTACCTGGGGAAAGTTCTCTCCAAAACGGGCAATCATCGGCACCAGACCGCAGGTCGAAACGGTAATGTTACGCATTCCGATATTAAGTCCATTTGGATCATTGATAATGCGGATAAACTTTGAAAGATTTTCATAATTATCAAAGGGTTCTCCGGTTCCCATCACAACGACATGGCTGATCCTCTGACCGGTTTGCCTCTGTGCCGCCAGAATCTGCCCGGCGATTTCTCCTGGCATCAGGTTTCTTTTCAATCCGCCAATGGTAGATGCACAGAACCGACATCCCATCCGGCAGCCTGCCTGAGAAGAAACACAGATAGAATTTCCAAATTTATACTGCATAAAAACACTTTCTATGGCATTGCCGTCCTCAAGACGAAACAGGAACTTTCGTGTTCCATCTTGTTTAGAAACCTGCATGCGCAGGACTTCCGGCAAGGTAATCTGTGCCTGCTGCGAAAGTTTTTCACGCAGCTGCCTGGGCAGATTATTCATTTCATCAAAGTCCCGCACACCATTTCGGAAACTGCCGTCTTTAGCGATTCCGCCATAGATCCAGCCGAAAATCTGTTTCGCGCGGAACTTCGGAGCATTTAATTTTCCTGTCACAAACTGCTCCAGTTCATCATAGGTCAAGTCCAGTAAATTTATCATTCGTTCGTTTCCTTTTTTCTGTAAGATCCGCTGTCAGCTGATAAGCGATCCACCCCTGTCTCCTCTTTTGTCCTATTCTGCGCTTTCATCCAATCTGCGTCCGCATTTACGGCAAAAAGTATAAGTTCCTTTTACCGGGGCACCACAGTACGGGCAGAAATTGTTTTCCCCGTCGGCTGCATGCTCTTCTGACGGTTTCTGCTCAGCCCCAGTCCAGTTTTCATCCTCGTCCGGACATTTGCTGCGTGTGTGCTGTCCGAATCGCTCATTTAACGGATCTGCCTCTTCCTCCTCATCGACAATGTCAAAAGTCGAAAATCGTTTTTCACCGGTAGCATTGTGCAGGTCATAAACGACACCGCTGATCGCAATGACAACAAAAATAACTCCGAAGGCTGCAAAGAAAATCGGTGCCCCCATCTGTACAGCCATGATTGTCCAAAATACGCCAAAAATTGCAACCCCTATTCCTGCGATACCACCCATCATCGAAGGTCCTCTTCCCGGTTTTATGCTTTTCATCTTTCTTCCCCCTTTTAGTTGTATTAAATTTACACTTGTATTTGAATATGCGGTATGATAGAATAAAAGCAAGAGAAAAGCCGAACGGCTGCCAGTTTAGATTATTTAAAGAAATAACCGCCACATTTTGACCGAGGGGCGGTTATTTTTTTATGTAAGCAATCAGCAGGGTTGCAACGAAACTTGTGAAGGTCAGACCTATCATCAGCATTTCATAATCTGTCATATGCTCACCCCCTTCCGGGGTAACCGCTCTTTGGCTTGTCCTCTTGCTGCATCCATTTTACCACGAAACGCGATCAAGGACAAGCTTGTCCACTAATTTGTGAAACCGGCAACCACTTTACAATATCATTTCTTACTATTTCAAAAGCAGGTCGGTTAATCCTGCAACATATCTAAATACATATCCAACCTTGTATTGATGTATCCTGCAAACAGATTTTCCATCGCGGAAAGATTATGTTTTACATGATACTCATCAAATGCATTGTAGTAGGCAATTCTATCTGTAAACTTAATGTCGATAGGTGGAAATCCTGCTTTCATCAATTCAAGATTTACAAGTAGCCTTCCGGTTCTGCCATTACCGTCAATGAAAGGATGGATGCCCTCAAACTCGATATGGAAACGAGCCAGTTTTGTTACGATATGCTCTGTGCTTTCAGCAAAATCACGCAACAACTGTTCCATCTTCGGTTCGATAAGATACGGCTGCACAGGTTCATGCTGTGCGCCCATAATACGAACCGGAATTCTGCGGTAGACGCCACGGTCTTCTTTCTTATCGGCAAGGACAAGATAATGAATCTGCTTGATGATGCTCTCGCTAATCGGAACATTATCTTTTACAAGTTCGCTCACAAAATCAAACGCCTCTTTATGACCGACTGCCTCCAGGTGGTCTTTTAATGGTTTCTGGGCAATCGTAAGACCTCGGAGTACCAAGTCAGTTTCTCGCAGTGTAAGTGTATTTCCTTCGATAGCGTTAGAGTTGTATGTGTATTCCACGATAAACTCCTCGTTAAGCCTTGCCACTTCGCCCGCTGTCAAAGGTCTTCTGCCGTCCAACTCAACCTTTTTACGGTCGATTTGCGCCAAAAGACTCTCTTTTGATTTGTAACGACCATCGGCGGGTTTCTTTGCATCCCCAGGAATTTTCCAACCACGTCCTTCTTGGTACGCACCCGGAATTTTCCCTTCAGAACAAAGAACTCGAATTCTTCTATCAGAAATGCCCCATTTTTCAGAAGCCTGTTTTACTGTCATAAACATAGACTATCCCTCCAATCTCAAATATAGTATACCTCTTTAACGGAATAATATCAATAATATCGGAACAACATTTGTAGAAATAACGGAATAATGAAAAAACTGTTTTATTCCAAAAAAGGCACCTGCAATGCTGCATGGTACCTTCTACTACCCCGAAAAGAGGATTTGTGCATATATTTTACTCGCAGAGGTAGTGCCGTGATACATGTACATATTTTCCCACGCAAAAAGTGCACCCTCTTCGATGCACTTTTTGACTTGCATTTAACATATCTATTTATCGATCTTTTTCTCCGCAGCATGCTTTGCTTCAATCAAGCTGCCGTACTTTTCAGCTGCGATTTCATTCCAAAGTTCTGCATTCTGCAGACCAAGATCCGCCGGTTCGAATACCGGATCTACTCCCATTTTTTTCTGTCTTTCATAGTCTTTCAGTATCTTAATTGCTTTTGGCGACAGTACCAGAAGAGCTATAAAGTTGATCCAGCACATGATGCCGATGCCGATATCCGCAATATCCCATGCCGTACCCAGATTTCTGGTTGCACCGAAAAAGATGATCAGCGTTACGATCAGACGGATTGCATTCGTTGCTGTTTTTCTGGTTTTTTCGCTTGAATTTCTCAGTACGACAGCCGCATTTGTATCGTTGTACAAGGTGAAAGACAGCAATGTGGTAAAAGCAAAGAAGAAAACAGAAACAGCAATA
>CAKQVC010000110.1 GCA_934277655.1 uncultured Clostridia bacterium | reverse complement strand
GACAGAGCGTCCAGCCCGCTCTCTATCTGCTGGCGGACAGCGGGTCAACCGACTCGACCGTTGCCGATGCGAAGGAGTACGGCTGGGAAATCATGCCCGTGCATCGTCATGATTTCAACCACGGAGCGACCAGACAGAAAATTGTTCAAAAACTGGCGGAAGCCGGTTTCGACGCGGTCGTATTCGCGGTTCAGGACGCGTGCCCGGCGACATCTGATACAATTCAGCTGCTTCTGGAACATTTTCAGGCGACCGGGGCGGCTGTTGCCTATGCCCGGCAGGTTCCGTGGAACCCGGAGTCAATGGATGGGTACTTCCGCTTGCGCAACTACCCTCCGGTTTCATCGGTAAGAAGGAAAGAGGATATTCAGAAACTGGGATTGATGACTGCTTTTTGTTCCAATGTGCTTGCTGTATGGAATATTGACAAGGTGATGAAAGCGGGCGGTTTCCCCGCAACAGCTTTCGGGGAGGACATGTTGCTGGCGGCAAGACTGATTCTGGATGGAGAAAAAGTCGCATATTGCGCAGAGAGTGTCTGTCATCATGAACATTCCGGTTCCCTGCCGGAATTATGGACTCGCGGCGTCGCGATCGGTCGGATGCACGGGCAGAATCCATGGCTTTACGAAAAATTCGGTCACCCGGAAACCTGTGTCCGCAGGCATATCTGTATTCGGGATTTCCTGCGCTTCTCCGGAGGCCTGTTAAGCAAATACACCGGCTTTCTTTATGGATATACAGAAACAAAAATCAGAACTTTTATCCCGTGGATGCTCTTTCTTGGTGCGATGCTGGCTGGCGGAATGTTGATCTGGCTCAATCGAATTCCTGCAAATGATACCTGTACCCGATACGCTCCGATGGCGGAAGCCTTCGCGGCAGGATATTGGGAATATGCTTTTCATCCGATGTACGGAGTGCTTTTTCCGTCATTGAGCGGAATGATCGCCCGGCTTTTTCATTTGAATGGTTTCCGTGCTTGTCAGATTGCAGCTCTTCTTCTCTGGGCTGTGTCGATCTTCCCGTTGTATGAATTATTCAAAAAGCTCTGGAATCGAAAAATAGCCTTGATCAGTTGCTGTCTGTATCTGCTGTGTTCCAAGTTACACCGTTATGTTTACGACGGTCTTCGCGACAACGGCAGAACTTTGGGGCTGGCCTTACTGGCATTGGGACTGATCGTTCTGCTTCCGGAAAAAAGAAACCGTGCCTGGTGGTTCATAGCGTCAGGTGGAGCAATTCTGACATTGCTGCGGGCGGATGGGCTTTTGTTTGCGCTTGTCGCATTGTTTATCGCTTTTGCCGCAGATTTGCGACAAAATGGATTACGTTGCTGGAGAAGCATATGTGCGATATTGCTGTTTCTTCTTTTGATCTTGCCGCAACTTTATCTGACATGGAAGTGGACGGGCTATCCCGTGGTTTCCGCCCGGCATGCGGAATTACTGGAACGATATGGAAATGGAAATAAAGATGAATGAATTTATCACTTCTTCTCTGAAGGGATTTTATCCGTATTTTGCCATCCCCGCATTAATCATTGTCATCTATCGAGTCCGAAAGAAACTCTGGACCAGGCCGGAAAGTCTGCTCTTATTGTTCGTCATCATGCATTTTGTATTTGAAGCGTTGCAAATTCTGATCGGAGCCAGAACGCTGTATATGTCCAGACGTTATCTGTTACCCTGTGCTCCGCTGCTGTTCGGCTGGTGTGCATGGGGAATGGCCGAGTTTCACCATCACCTCAAAAGTTTGCAATGTCCGGGGTGTAGAGTTGCTTTCAATATAATTTTGTTCATTCTGGCAGTCATTTTGATTATTGACGGTCTAATGCCGACTGTCAAAAGCTATACATCTCCTGAAAAAAGCCATAAGCGTAAAATTGTGGAAACCTTGACTCCTTTGCTCCGTGAAGATTACAAGGGAGTACGGTTCACGCCGCGTCCAACTGAAACAAGCCGTTATCAGGCGCCTTTCCGCCCCATCGTTGCGAGCAGGTATCCGGCTCTTGGATATTGGAGTGGCGGTTCACATGTTCCAGAAGAAGATTCATATTATGATTATCTTGTAAAAGAAGTAACTGCAATTCCGCCAACTGAGGCCAATTTAAAATTCAAAGTCGAAATTTCAGGACGTTCTTATGGTGTCTATGTTCCCAACCGACCAGTTTACACTGAAACGGAGTGATCCCGACGCGGCGGTCATCTTTTGTACTGGCGACGAATACCTTGAAAAACTGCGGCGGCTCGACATGGCTGGCCGCCTCTCCATAGTATTCCTGCCCTTTTAAAAAGTTAGAGATAATCACCGTCGTTTTCATTGATTTTTATAGTAAGGAGGCTATATTAACTGAAGTTTATTTATAAGGACGAAAAACATGTTGACGGGTATGCTGAATTTTTATTTTTCTTGTGTCAGGGGAAATGTACCCGTCCCGAATATTGCTGCAGAAACTGCAGCAATGCTTGATGACGTCAGTCATCAAGCCGAATTTTTAAGCAAGCAAGCAAGCAAGCAAGCAAGCAAGCAAGCAAGCAAGCAAGCAAGCAAGCAAGCAAGCAAGCAAGCAAGCAAGCAAGCAAGCAAGCAAGCAAGCAAGCAAGCAAGCAAGCAAGCAACATGCCAATATTCAGAATTTCGTCCTGATTTTCTGTTTTTTTCCGCAATCTTTGGGGAAGTTCCTTTCTGCCTTGATTGCCGGAACAACAACCATAAAAATTTCCAATCAAACACCGCCACGGTTGCTATGTATCCTGTGGAGGTGTTTGTTTTTTGCAAGAATAAACAGCCGCAAGTTTCAGCTTAATTGCCTACGACTTGCGGCTATTTATGCTTAAAATTATAAGAAAAGAGTTCAATGGAGAAATATTGAACTCTTAAGGGAAAGTTTTGTTCGCTGAACCGGACTGGTCGGCAATGAAGTTTTTCTGGTCCGAATATGTTGGATTTCCTTCGGGAATTTTTTCTCGCGGGACGCCGGAGGCGTATGCAGAATATGAAATTTGAGCGTCAAGACATCATTATAACCGAGTCAGAAAACGCCTTATGGTATCCTGTTCGCACAATGCCGCAGCACGAGATGAAACTGCATAGCTATTTGAAAAAAAATGGTATTCCGGCATATCTGCCTGTTGTTCCCGATATAAAAATCCACAATGTGCATTATAACGACAGTTCATACAGGTATGAAAGCGATACCCTGCGGCCTATGCTGAAGTCCTATATTTTTGCCCAGATGAGTGATGAGCAAAAGCGTAATATATGGAGAAGCAATTCCGTCCAGACGATCTTGAATGTCGGAAGAGAACAGCAGGCATCTTTCATCGAGGAACTGCGCGGCTTGAAGATTATGGAGGAGTTGGCACTGCATACAAAATTGGAATATAAACGGGAAATTAAGGTCAACGATCAATTTATAATTGAATCTCCAAGCCAGTTTGAGGGAACTTTGGGGTATCTGGTCGAAAAGCGAAAGCGTTTTCTCTGGGTTATTAAACTTGAAATTCTCGGAGGATTTATTTCCGCTGAAATTGATCCGAGACGATACAAATTCAGTAAAATTTAGCCTTTCCATCTATCGCGCCGCATTACGTAAAAAGCATTATAGCTATGAAAGCAGAAACGACTTTTACAACGGTTTCTTCGCCGCGAGCAATTTTCACTGTGCTTGGAGCAGATACCTATCTTGGCGCCCATATGGTAAAACATCTGCGCGAAAATGATCGGATGGTCTGCTGTGTTGCACAAAACGAAGATTTCGACTGCGGTATTGAGCCTCTTTGCATCAATGAATTGAATAAAGTTTCCCATGATGTGCAGGCGGTGGAAACAAAATGGTTGGTTGTCTGCATCGACCCGGGCATAGGTTTTGAAAAGTATATCTCGAAAATCAAGAAACTGTGTGATAATCTTGCTGCGAAAGAGTTCATTGGCGATATTTGTTTCTTTTCCTCCGCGGCGATCTGCCAATCAGGTCCGGAACCCATATCGGAAGAAACGCTTGTATTTCCCCGAACAGAACAGGACCTTGCTTTGGCAACCGGTGAAAACCTGCTTGCGGTATTAAGTTGCAGTCCCCATGGGTATGCTTCGCCGCATATAATGCGTATCGGAGTTCCATATGGCAATGAAACAGGAATGACTGAAACGATTGGTTTTGTCAATGAGATCATCAAAGCAGCAGAAAGAAATTGTAATTTCACAATAAAAAAACCGAGTGGAGCACTGCGTACCCTGACTCACATTTCCGATATTTGTGAAAGTGCTTTGCGATTGATGTGCCTGGAATTTTGTCCTCCTCTCATCAATATTCCCGGAGAGATGAAAACCATCGCTGATGTTGCCGGCCTCGTAGCTCAAAAATTCGGCGTTGAATTTGAGGAAAAAGGGTTGAGCAGCCATGATGAGCAGGATTATTATGCTGGTGATCAACACCTTTCCGCCGAATATTTCAACGGTACCGTAAAGTATGACCGGAAATATATTTTTGAACAATGGCTTCATGAAAAGTATTTCGATAAATACTCCTTGAACATGCAGACGACTAATTATAACGTAATTTAGAGACTATCCGGTTATGTATCTTGATTTGTAAGATTTTCATCTGCAATATAGCATCGTTACTTATATATTCCCTGATTTTAAGTGACTTTACACTCCTTCTGAAACTGTGACGTGGACTTTTAGAAAGTGTTGTTTGGGACAGATTATCTGTAGGTAGGATAACTCCAAAATATTGGATAAATATCCATGGGATCGTCATGAGTACAAAGGAGATGAGCGGTAAATTGCATTCTGCTAAATAGAGTAAAATATTAAATATTATTGCTTTGGTGGTAGTGGAAGTTGCTATCCCGATAAACTTTATGATTTTCATGATAAAAAATAGCAGTGTACATGTTCATCTTTAGCAAGATGTTATTTATGAACTCATATTATTCTCATATTAAATAAATGCTGATAATGACTGTACTTTCGATGAAGGGACAAAAAATGATCAGCTATATACCTCATAAAGGTCAAGTAATAAAAAAGCCTTGTGCTAATAATTAAATTGTTTTAATAGAAATGTTAAAGATTTTACTGATTATTAAGCATCGCTGTTCTCTGCTCTGGAATTTTGTGGAGTTTTGCAATGGATTGGTATTTGCAATTTTTTTCCGTAAACGTTTCATGAAGGCAATGGCGATAATATGCCGGAATGGTTCTACTGGGCAGATGCAATTTCGACGATTGGAACAGAAGGATTTGAAATCACTCTGTGATTTCTTCGCGGTTCAGCCTGCTGCTTCCTATGAATACTTTAAGCCTCATAAATTCGATTTAAAGACCTTGAAACGGTTGGAGCGAAATCCGGCTTTCTGCATGTTCGGGGTTTTCGAGGGAGAACGCCTGGCAGGTTATTCATTGCTGCGTTTTTTCTGCAACCGGCAGGCGTTCGCCGGATTCTTGGTGAATGAACAGGACCGGGGACGAGGAATCGCCAAGTTGATGGGGCGCAATATGTTGAAAATCTGCTGGGCATGTGGCTTCCGAGTATTTGCCACCGTATCACGCCGGAATACCAGTGCTCTGGCTTCCTATCGGGCCATCAATGATTTTCGCATTATCCGGGAATTGCCGGATGATTATATCTATATCGAATATATGCAGGATGGGGCAAAATAAAATGGTGCGCGACACTTGGTCGGATTTTTTGGTATTTGTCCGGGAAAAATTTGGAGAAAGGAGGGACAATATCATCCTCCACGATCCGCGTTTCATCGGCAACGAGCGGAAATATCTAATGGAGGCGATGGATTCCAATTTTGTCTCCAGCGTGGGAGAATACGTCGGCAAGTTTGAACAGGCCATTGCCGCATATACCGGCGCGCACTATGCTGTGGCTGCTGTAAATGGCACTGCTGCTTTACATATTTCGTTGCTGCTGGCCGGAGTAACCTCAGAAGAAGAAGTCATTACCCAACCGGTCTCGTTCATCGCCACTTGCAATGCGATCGCCTATTGCGGAGCACGTCCGGTCTTTGTTGATGTAGACCGTGATACCATGGGAATGTCCCCGGAAAAACTGGAAGCTTTCCTTCGGGAAAATGCGATGAAAAGAGCAGATGGCTGCTGTTATAACAACAGAAGTGGAAAACGTTTTGCAGCTGTAGTGCCGATGCATACTTTCGGACACCCTTGCCGGATTGGTGAAATTGCTGAATTATGCCGCCAATACAATATTCCCCTGGTTGAAGACGCGGCAGAAAGCCTGGGGTCGCGTTATCAGGGTAAACATACCGGATTATACGGCAAATTGGGTGCAGTCAGTTTCAACGGCAATAAAATCATTACCACTGGCGGAGGCGGCATGCTGCTGACGGATGACGAAGCCACTGCCCGTCTGGCCAAACACCTTACGACAACCGCCAAACTTCCACATCGTTGGGAATACTACCACGATTACACTGGTTACAACTATCGGCTCACCAATTTGGCGGCGGCATTAGGATGCGGCCAGATTGAGCAGTTAGAGAACTTTGTGACGCAAAAACGGAAACTCGCGGAACAATACAATGAATTTTTTAAAGATACGGAAATACGTTTCTTCACAGAACCTGCCAGTTGCCGATCTAATTACTGGTTGAACGCCGTATTACTGGCTGACCGAAAAGAACGGGATGCCTTTTTGGCCTATACAAATGATCATGGGGTGATGACGCGGCCAATCTGGACGCTCTCCAACCGCCTACCCATGTACCAGGGATGTCAGGCGGGCGACTTAAGTAACGCCGCATGGCTGGAAGACCGGGTCGTAAATATTCCAAGTTCGGTGATAATCCCGGATTATTACCAGAACGTCAAGGCAGGCAAATATGTATGAATTTTTGAAGAAAATATCCGACTGGCTGATCGCCGCGGTCGCGCTGGTCGGTTCGGCATGGCTGCTGGTGCCGTGTATGATTATTC
>CAKQVC010000109.1 GCA_934277655.1 uncultured Clostridia bacterium | reverse complement strand
GCGCTGGTCTGCATCGGAGGACTGGTATATGCAACGGCGTTGACACTTCTTGTCGTGCCGGTTATGTATGATATCTTTAACGGCGAAGTTTATAAGGTTGTTAAGAACGAGGATATCGACATCAGCGATCTGGTCGTAGAATAAAGCCTGGGAGTCGTGTGTCCGTGCGCTGCTTGCAGATCCGAGGCGGATTATGGCTATTTATAGAGAAAAGCGGAAAGGAAGAAAATCCGAACATGAATATACAAATTATCTGTATCGGCAAACTGAAAGAAAAATACTGGGTGGATGCGATCGCCGAGTACAGCAAGCGGCTGTCCCGCTACTGCAATCTGGAGATCGTGGAGCTGAAAGAATCACGTCTGCCGGACAAGGCCTCTGAGGCAGAGGAAAACATAGTTAAGATCGACGAGGGAAAATCCATCCTCAAGGCGATCAAGGACGGTACATACGTTATTACCCTCGAAATTCTCGGAAAATCTCTGACGTCACCTCAGCTTGCGGAGAAGATTGAAGAACTTTCGCTGGACGGAAAGAGCAACATTGCTTTTGTTATCGGCGGGAGTCTGGGGCTGAGCGAAGAAGTGAGCAAAAGAGCAGACTACAAGCTGTCTTTTTCGAAGATGACATTCCCGCACCAGATGATGCGCGTGATCCTGCTGGAACAAATTTACCGCAGCTTCAAGATTATCAAACACGAAACCTATCATAAATAAACAAACAGACTGCCGTTTCGGCTGACTTCGAAATCGGGAAACCCGTGAACGTTCGGTTCGGTTGCCCGCTAACTGAAAGATCAGCCATGCGGCAGTTTTCGCTTCGTTCGAGACGCACGAGCGCTGCTATGGACTTGTCAGAAAGTCCTCAAGATGCACGATGCGGACATTCAGGGGGGGGCTTGTGAAATACACGTTTAAACAGCAACGGATTCGCAATATATGAAATATAAAACGTAAAATATCAAAATTGATTGATAAAATGCGAAGCTAAGAGTATAATATACGCAGAGAGAAAGTTGTTTTGCGAGAAACAGGAGGTAAGTCTGGTGAAAAGATGCAAGGAAAAAGCGAAAGAATGGAACCTTTCTGTGAGAACAGTAAATGATCTATGCAGAAAAGGGAAAATAGAAGGAGCCGTAAAAACAGCCGGAGTGTGGGAAATCCCAGATGGTGCACAAAAACCGGCTGACGGAAGGATTTCCTCCGGAAAATATGTAAAACATAAGCAGAAGCAGAACGAGGCGAAAAAACCGCTCCCGGTAGGAATTTCCGACTATATACGTGCACAGTCCGAATACTATTATGTTGATAAAACCCTGCTGATCAAAGATTTCCTGGATCAAAAGCCATTCGTGTCTCTGTTTACCAGACCACGGCGTTTCGGTAAAACCTTGAACATGGATATGCTCAGAGTTTTTTTTGAATGTTCAGATGAAGATACCAGCCAATATTTTATTGATAAAAATATATGGAGCTGTGGCGAGAACTATCGCATGCATCAGGGAAAATATCCTGTCATTTTTCTTACTTTTAAAGACGTTAAATTTGATTCGTGGGAAGCAACATTGGATAAAATCAAAAGTCTTTTACAGGAAGAATACGGAAGACATTCTGAACTTTTAGAGAGCAAAAAAATCGCAAAATACGAGAAAGAATATTTTTTGCGGATCCTGGGAAAAACTGCAACAGAGGTAGAGTTAACGATTTCCTTAGAAAAGCTGTCTAAGATGCTGAAAGAGCACTATGAAACAGCTCCAATCATCATCATCGACGAATACGATACGCCGATCCAGGAAGGCTACTCGCAGAATTTTTATGATGAAACGATCCGATTCATGCGTAATTTCTTCTCGGGAGCTTTCAAGGACAACAGAAATTTATCATATGGATTCCTTACAGGTATTCTCCGAATTACACAGGAAAGCATTTTCAGCGGTTTGAATAATCTGACTGTGAACTCTGTGATGGACGAAGCATATGATCAGTATTTTGGCTTTACGGAAGATGAAGTGAAGCAGATGCTGACATATTACGGAGTATCCGAAAAAGCCGAGGAACTGAGAAACTGGTATGACGGATATTGTTTTGGCAATACGGAAATTTACAATCCATGGTCGGTTATCAACTATATTACCAAGGGCTGCACACCGCAGGCATATTGGGTTAACACCGGAAAAAATGAAGTTCTGGATGACGTTTTAAAGATTGCAGAAGATGATATTACGGAAAAACTGTTTAACCTTATGCGGGGAGAAAAAGCGATTGTAAAAATCGATCAAAATGTTGTGTACCGGGAGCTTTCTGAAGATCCGGAGCAGATTTACAGTCTGCTGCTGGTAGCAGGATACTTAAAAACATTAAAGAAAGAACTGCAGCCGGACGGATCGTATCTGTGTGAGGTTGTCATTCCAAACAGGGAAATAGCCGCAGTTTATAAAAGCGAAATTTTATCTCATCTCATGCAGATCGGTGCAGTTACGAGACCGACTGCAAACCGCATTGCAGAAAGTCTGTATGAAAAAGATTTTGCCAAGCTGCAGGCAGCTATTATCGAGTACATGGAAAAAACGATCAGCTTCTATGATGCCGGTTCAGAGAGCTTCTATCATGGAATGGTACTCGGATTAATTGCGATGGCAGATAATCAATATAAAATCAAATCCAACAGGGAAGCCGGAAACGGTCGATACGATATCTGCCTGATCCCTAAAAATTCTGCATACCCGGGAATCATAATGGAATTGAAATGGCAGAGAAACCAGGATAAAGGGGAATTGGAGACTTTAGCAGCAGAAGCACTGGCACAGATCGAAGGAAAAGAATATGATGCAGAACTCTTAGAAGATGGCGTGAAACATGTTTTGAAGCTGGGGATTGCGTTTTCCGGAAAGCAGGTCATCGTAAAACAAGGTGGATGAAACATTACCACGGACTTGTCAGAAAGTCCTCAAGATGCACGATGCGGATTCCTTCCTCAATGCCGGTATCCATGTCGTTCAGTGTTACAACATATTTCGGATAATGATCCCGGATTTCCAGCAGATTTGCAATTTCGCGATTCGAGTTTTCGGGAAGCCGGACACAAACCTGTATATATAGCTTCTCATCTCGGCGAACTGCTACAAAATCGATTTCTTTTGTAGCGTTTTTACCTACGTAAACATCGTATCCTCTGCGTTTTAATTCTAAATAGACAATATTTTCAAGCACACCATCCAGCATTTTTCTGTTATAGCCCAAAAGGGAATACTTGAGAGAAACATCACCTAAATAATATTTTTCCTGTGTTTTTAAAAGCTGTTTGCCTTGCAGGTCGTAGCGGGGGCAGGGATAAATAATGAAAGCCTGCTTCAGCCAGTCCAGATAATTGTAAATACATTCGACGGAAATCTTTCTGTGCTCGCTTTTCAAAAATGACGCGATCGAATTGGCAGAAAACGTTTTTCCCATATTTTCAATAATGAATTTGACAACCCGGTCAAAAAGATCCGGCTGCGTGATATTATGACGCTGAGCGATATCACGAGAAATGACGGTATGATAAATGCCATTGACAATCTGATATGCTGTTGCATCTTCAAATTCATCCAGAGCCGTGATCGGGAAACCACCGATACGGATGTATTCTTCCAGAAGCTGTCGCCGGGTCAGGGAGCTGTTCTTTTTAAACGCAAGGTACTCTTGAAAAGAAAGTGTATAAACTGGAATCTGTACATATCTGCCGGTCAGATAGGTTGAAATTTCGCTGGACATCAGTTTTGAATTAGAACCGGTAATATAAAGATCAGCGTGACAATCTTCTAAAAGGCTGTTAACAGCACGTTCCCAACCGTCAACTTCCTGGATTTCATCCAACAGTAAATAATATTGTCCCGGTTGCTTCATTGAGGAACGCAGATCATCATACATTTCTTTAGCGGATATGTCGGCAGGAATATCCATTTGGGTATAACGCTTCTGGATAATATATTCGGAAGGAATCCCCATTCGCAGAAGCTCATCCTTCAACATCTGAAAAATCGTTGATTTGCCGCTTCGCCGGATGCCTGCAAGAATCTTGACAACAGGTTTGCCGATAAGCGGGCGAAGTGCTTGAATATAGTCAGGTCTTTCTATCATAACAGCCACCTCCTGTTAGTTCTATTTTACACGGAAAATTCCAAAAAACAATAAGAAATATAAAAGTTTTTCTGTAATTCCAATAAAAAAATTTAAAAATAAAAAAGTTTTTCTGAGATTTCCGTAAAAGCTTTTAAAGATAAAAAAGTTTTTATGATATTTACCTAAAACTTTCAAGGGAATGAAACTTTCCAACGTTTTTACTTCCTTGCAAAATATGTTCAGAAAAAAATGCAAGAAAGTTTCAATTTTTTTGTCCCCAAATCGCTTTTTCGATGGTTATAGTATATAGGAACAAAAATATCCGACATCAATGTTACAGAAAAGTTCATAAATACAATTACAAAAATGTATAAAATTTCTTTAAATTGACCACTTAGAACAAAAAACGACCACTTAGAACATTTCAGTTGACAGCCACCGGCGTGACAACGTATAGTATGATATATATGTAACAATTCAAGGAGGGTTACGATGAGGAAAACAGGAGGGGAAGGAAATGATTAATTTATTACCATTTGCAGGGATTCTTTTAGCAGTGGTCATCGGAGGACTGCTCAGTCCAATCTTTCAGGGCGTGTTCATTACTCCGGTGCTTATGATCCTGATCCCGGTATATATTATGTACCGGCAGCTTGACAGCCAGCTGGACAAGCTAAACGCATCGAAGACGGATTGTGTGGAAGAAAGCGACCTGCAGGAACTCTTAAAAGACAGCATGAAGCAGGCGGCAGAAGCTTTTTCGCAAAAAATATTTTGCGAAGAGTTTGTTGATGCTCTGGTACAGCTTCGGGCAAGCTGTATTCAGGCTAAAAGCGAGGATTTAGATACGATCAGCCGGCTTTTGACAAGGTTTCTGTACAAGGACAACTTTGATCGGCTGCAGGAAGAAGATTTTGTCTACATATCAAAGTGGATGAAGATTTATGGTTATAAACCATACCACGGACAGGACGAGTTTACGAAGCTGCAGCTCTATTTGGAAAACATTTTGGAAGAGACTGCGTAAGCAGTGAGTGTTTCAGCTTTGGAGCCGCATTCGCAGCGTTAATGGCAGCTCTGATGAGCCTTTCATGAGGCATAGAGAGCAGAAAGGGGGACCGATAGAAGTATGAAAAAGGGGAAAATTATCGCACTGGTACTTTTCGGTGCAATGATTATCGTTGGAAGCTATGGGATTTATGAGAATCTTCATGGCTATGACAGACCAATGAAATATAATTGGGGAATCACACTTCCAAAGGGATACGAGTGTATTTACACGAAGGAAGGGGAAGAAAGCATCTTCGGCGATGGAGACCGGTATCATGTTTTACAGTATGATGATGAGCCGGACTTTTCAGAGAAACTTGTATGGGAGAAGAACTGTATCAAAAGCGATGAGGTAAAAGAAATCTTGACGGGGCTGCAGGTGGAATCAGAATATATACCGGACTTACAAAGTTCGGATAATGTGAAGTATTACCATAATACAAAAGATGACGATGAATTATGGATGATTTTCAACCGGGATCAGCAGCGTCTGTATATTATAGAGCGGCTGATATAGGGGGATTTAAAACGGAATTTTCGATTTATTAATATGTTATGCTTGCAGTCATGATAGGACTGCCTTGGCTGCTTGAGAGTATGGTAGTACGACTTATACAGAAAAAGACGTTTCGATTCACTGTATGATCTTATCTTTGATAGGAGTTGTGACGTGGAAATGGTTGGTGCTTGTCTTTACGGCAGTTTAATTTACATCTGAAAGCTCGATTACGATTGGGTAACATTTTTATAAATAAGCAGTCTGGGAGAAAGAAAATGAGAAAAGCAATTTCAGTTATTGCAGGGGGAATTGCCGGATATTTGTTGTATTACTATTTGATAATGGAACTGGTGACAATGTTTTTTTACAGCAGAGAGCACGAAACGGCGTATAGGATAATCTGTTATGTTGCATTATTAGCAACGATATGCATATGTTGCATAGTTGCCATGGGTGTGCTTACACGGGAAATCAGCCCGTGGCTGATAAAGCTAATATATGTTTGTTATTTTTTGGTACTGTGCTATGCATTGTTTTATCGAAGACCGTTAGAGCAGGTTTTTATATGGAATCCTCTGGATTCCATCCGGCAGCTCTCGGAACCGGAGATGCTGTTCGAAAGTATATTAAATGTTGTGATTTTTATTCCGATGGGAGTTCTTTTGAGAAAATGGAAATTGAAAAACGTAATCGCTTTTTCCTGTATCCTTTCATTTTCTATAGAGCTATATCAAGGAGTCAGCAGGCGAGGGTATTTCGATACTTTTGACAGCATTTTGTATCTGACAGGTATTGCGGCAGGATATTTTATCATGCAAAAGCTGCCAAACGTCCTTCCGAGTAAAAAGTCATAGGCACCGGAAAGACCAACTTTTTCATCATAGAGAATGGTTAAAAAAATACAAAAAATTTTTCAAAAAGTTTGTCCCCAAATCGCTTTTTCGCTGGTTATAGTATATAGGAGCAAAAATACAGCTTCAATTTCAGGGAAAGGGTATACTTATCGTGCAAAAGCATCTTGTTATGCATACGCAGGCAGCAAGAGCGAACACGTAACACGGTATAGTGCAGAAGTTAAATATTGAAAAAAGATGTAATTCGATGCATTTATAGGGGGGAAAAAACGGTTGCAAATCGTCCTTATCAAATGCCTGTAAATATTTCGGAGGACAGTAAAAGCTAAAGTGTCTTTGAGGACTAGTAGACACGGAAGTAATCTCAAATTAAGTGTTTAAAAAGTCTAAAGATTATTTAGACGATTTGGAGGAATAAAATGAATGCAAATCTAAAAAAGAAATGTACGCTTTCTTAAAGGAGAACAATTATGAGAAAACATCTATCAAAAGTGTTGGTTGCAGT
>CAKQVC010000108.1 GCA_934277655.1 uncultured Clostridia bacterium | reverse complement strand
AAGTCCGCAGTGACCAAGACAAGCAAGTCATATATCAACACTGCCGGAACGAAAGGCAAGATGTACTACTATAAAGCGCAGGTTCGTGTTTATGACGAAAACGGCAAGCTGATTACTAAGACAGCACTGAAACAGTGTAAATACGCAAACAGAAAGTGGACAAAGCAGTATCCTTGTAAAAACACAAAATAAAAAATCAAGCAGCTCATGCTGAAATACGGACCCCCGCCGGCAGTGTATGCCGACGGGGTCTTGTTGGAGCTTTAGCGGCAAATAAACCCCTGGTTCTACCAGGGGTAGGTAAAAAACTTTAGTACATGAATAAAAACCTCCGTGTTACAATGATGATGGTTTGGCGACCGCATCACTTAGAGTAACAGGAGGTTTTTGACAATGAAAAATGAAATCAAACATACAGCACATTCAAGTTATCGCTGTGAGTATCATATCGTTTTTGCTCTCAAGTTCAGAAGAAAAGTAATTTATGACAAATTAAGAAAGGATATTGAAGCTATTCTTCGAAAACTGTGCAAGGAAATGAAAGTGGAAATCATTGAAGCTGAAGCATGTCCAGATTACATACATATGCTTGTCAGCATTCCACCATATATGAGTGTAGCATAATTCGTGGGTACTCTCAAGAGCAAGAGTGCACTGATGATCTTTGACAGACACGCGAATCTCAAATACAAATATGGGAACAGACATTTTTGGTGCAGAGGATATTTTGTAGATACAGTAGGAAAGAATGAAAAAAGATACGCGAGTACATACAAAATCAGCTTGAAGAAGACTATCTAAAAGACCAAATAAGTATAAAAGAATATATGGATCCTTTCACAGGAGAAAAAAATAAGTAAGAAGCCACTTTGAGTGGCAGCTGGAAAAGTGATGCGATAATAAACCTTCAATACCCCTTGAGGGGTCAGCAAGAGGTAACCCTTCTAAGGTATGGAAAAACTACTAGTTCGACTAGTGGTTTTTATTATGTCCGGAACCTTTCGGACACGTTTCGAAAAACTGAAATTTTTCTTGCCAAACCCATCTGCGAAGTGCTATACTAATTTCTGAAAACATACATAAAACGTTTGTGTTCTTTTGATAAGCTTCAGCCGCGCAGGGTGATGAAATTGTCAAAAGCTAAGATGGAAGCAGGTGAAATTCCTGCACGGTCCCGCCACTGTGAGGGAGGAGCGTTTCTCGAAATACCACTGGGGGAAGTCCGCAGCAAGCCGGACGCATGACGACCCTGGGAAGGTGAGAAAACGCGTGGAATCCCGAGTCAGGAGACATGCACAGATCAGACATCCGTTCACAGCATCGAGAGAATGCAGGATGAAAAATTCAATTTGAACAAAATGTCTCAGTAAACAGCGAAAACGGGCTGCTGTCGATCGGTATTTGCCGATGCGGACAGTAGTTTTTTTGTGTGCTTTTTCAAAAAACATAAAACAAAATTCCGAAGAAAGGAAAAGCAAAATGGAAAAAATCAAGAAAAACAGATTTTCCAAAGTCCTCGTACTGCTGCTGGCAGTCATGATGATCTTCACCATGATGCCGAGTATGTCGTTTGCGGCAGAAACTGCGGATATGCCAATCCTGCAGAACGCTGAGAACGGGGCTGGGGATGCTGACGCATCGCAGAGCCCGGACGCAGGGAAAAATGCAGAAGGACAGCCGGAAAACGGACAGATTCAGCTGACGCTCAGCGGCATGCACAGTGCACAGGTTGCATCCCTGAAACTCTATGCATACGATGGCAGTCAGAAAGGAACAACAGACTTGTTGTCCGGCATTACAGCCGTTGACGGTGCATATACCGTTTCCCTGGATGCAGGCAGCTACTGGGTAGAAGGCTATGATGCAAACGGCGATTGCAACGGCGGCATGTCCATCACTGCAGATGAGAGCCACAAAGAATTTAAGATTCAGCGTATCTACGAATTGTCAGTCAGCCCCTCGAACTGGAAGATGGGTAAGGATTATGCACTGGATGTGAAAGTTACGCCGGCAGGCAGCACGGAGTCACGAACCGTGGCACTGGGCAAGACGATCAATGGCAAAGGACAGACATGGGAATCGACTAAAAACACCTGCATCTTTGCAGTGGGAGATACCGTGGAGGCTGCCGCTGCACCCGATGCGGTGAAGCATCCGAACTATAATCCGGCCACGATCTCCAAGACGCCGACCATAAACGATTCTCTTTCGGTTACCTGTAAGGAGTTTGTAACGGTCGATTTCAAGGCGCCGGCAGGCTCGACCATTACGGTTGGTACCTTGGCAAACTATTATGTATACAGCTACAAGGATGCTGAGAAATCCAATGTTGAGGACGGAACTGCCACTTATCATTTAGACAAGAATACTGACTACTTTTATCGTGTCCAAAATCCAAAGGGGGTTACCTACTGGAATTACGTCAGATTTAATGAGAATACGAAAGTGAATCTGACAGACGATGACTTGTACATGAACAGCAGCGATTTCAACAAGAGTACTGTCTATCGCTTTGATAAGAATGTCTACGACCGTGCAGACATTTATCTGAACATCAACCAGGCCGGATACAAGAACATGGAGATTGGAGATACCTTCGAACTGAATTCTTTCCGTAACTGGTTTGCGATTGAGAGCTTCATGAATGCGAAAGTTGCCTTGCCGGATATGCACTACGAGGTCATTGACGTGAACGGAAATTCCAGCGATGTTGTGACAATCGTACCGGATAAAACGAACAGCAATGTAGCCACTATGACCGCAAAGAAAGAAGGAACGGCGATCGTACTGGTGACCTATGATGCAATGACGCATATGCAGGGCCAGAGCAGCACTGCCAGCAAACAGTTCTCTGCAATCTGGCCGGAATGTACCGGCGTGTTCGTAGTCACCGTGGGTGCAGACGGCACCGGTATCAAGACCAATATGCAAATGGACCGCATGGATGCCAATATCACAAAGGAAGAACAAAAGACACTGGATGCTGAACACGATATTTTATTCTATTTAGGCGATGCGGGTGCAGAGTACAGCTTCAAGCCTGAGGATGGATGTACCGTTACCGTGGCACGTTCCACCGTGGGCAGCAAGATGACATTCAACGGATTTACCTCGCAGGGAGTGACAACTTCTGCAGACGGCACCGTCACGATTACCGAACTGACTACCGGACGACATATTGTCAAGGTAGAGAAAGACGGCAAGGCAAACTATCAGGTCATTACCGCACGCGGTGTCAGCTATAAGCTGGTGGATGCAGACGGCAAAGAATTAACGGATGAGGCCAAGGCTGCTCTGAAGGCAGGCAACACGGTATATCTGCAGTTCAGCAATCTGGTCAGCCCGAAGGAAAAGCTGTCCGGTGCATATAATTTCAACTTCTCTCTCTATTATGAGGGTGAAGATGGCACTTATTTCAAATCCAACCCCGGCGGAAATTTCGGTGTTTACGATTTCAGCGGCAATCCGGATCGCCAGAAGATTGCCATCACTATACCAAAGTACTGGGAAGGCAGCAGCTACACATTAACCGGTGCCATCAAGCAAGGCGGATTTGCCGGTGTACCGACGCATCGCGGCATCACCTATGCGAAAGGTACGGACAAGGGCTTTAATGCGCCGAGTGTTTCCGGCATCTTGGCAAGACTTCCGGAAGTGACGATAAATCTGGCAAAGACCCAATTTCTCACCGGCAAGCTGATCTTCAAGGGCAGCGATGGCAGCAGCATCGACCGTGAGAAGCTGACGATCAGCATGAAGGATGCGAGCGGCACCGCCACTGACGTAACAGCGGACGGTACCTTCAAGGCAGTCGCAGGGGAGTATTCCTATGTCATCAGAGGTATAGGTGTGGAGTATACTACAGGTTCTGTGACGGTCACAGATAAAGGTCGGAATGAATTTGAAGTCGTATTGCCGGTTACATCTGAAACCGCATGGGACGGCATGAGCAAAACGGAACCGGCAAAGGATGCGGATGGCGTTTATTCCATCGGCACCGGAGCCGAACTTGCGTGGTTTGCAGAAAATGCCGCAAAGAATAACGGCATTAAAGCCAAGCTGACGGCGGATATCGACCTTGGCAAATATACTTGGACAGCAGGAAAGCTTAGTAACGGCAAGTGCGAATTTGACGGCAGCGGTCATAGAATCTTTAACCTGGTTTCCACAAAGGGTCTTTTTGACACGATTGACCAAGGTTCAGTTGTTAAGAACCTGACCGTAGAAGGCGTCATTACGGCATCGAACGGACAAGCAGGCGGAATTGCAGGCTATCTGCAAAAAGGCACGATCGAAAATTGCGTAAACAAAGCAGCCATTACCGGAGAAACGTCAAAATACAATGTCGGCGGGATCGCAGGCTATACCGGAAGCAATACCATCATCAAAAATTGCGTGAATATGGGAGAAATATCCGGTGAAGCACAGCAGGTCGGCGGAATCCTGGGCAAAGTCGGCGGATCCGGAAGCGTGGAAGGCTGTATCAATCAAGGTACGGTCAGCGGCAGCAGCAAAGTCGGCGGCGTGATCGGATATGACGAATCCGGCATTACCATTAAAGATTGTTATAATACCGCAGCGATAAGCGGAAACGATAATACCGGCGGTATCATCGGACAGGCGGAGAAAAGCGGAATCGTAAGCTGCTATAATACCGGAAGTGTAAACAAAGGAAAAGGAAATGCGCTTGCAGGCAGTGCGGAAAGTTCTTCTTTCGAAAAGTGCTATTATCTTAATGGGACCGGATACGACGAGAACGCACAGGAACTGAGCAGCGAAGACTTGAAAAGTGCAGAGCTCGGATCCAGCTTCAAGCTGGTATGCAAAGGCTACCCGGCACTTACATGGGAAATGGATAAAACCGAACACAACGGACGGCTGCAAAAAACGATCGCACCGGCATGTGGTGCAAAGGGATATGACCTTTACCAATGCAGCAACTGCGGAGAAACCTATAAAATGAATTACACGGATGCGCTTGCGCACACTCCGGACAAGTCAAAAGAAACAGTATTCCCGGCATATAAGGAGGAAGTCTGCAGCGTATGCAATGCGAAGTACAAGGTTTGGAACGATGACAGACTGCAGTACATCGTACTGCCTTCCAAAGGCCTTGAAACAATTACGATGAGTGATGAGGCAAGTGGTGAAGGCACAGCTGAGTATCCTTGGCAGTGGAATGTCAGAAAGTCGCGCTTTGCATCTTCAAACAAGGGAGTAAGCAATACGACATCACAGACTAATTTCACTTTTACACTTACGGAAGAAAAGCAGCTCAGCTTTGATTACGGTGTATCCTCAGATCAGAGCTCCGGTGTGCTTTCGATAACTTTAACCTCCGGTGAAGAAAGCAAAACGATTGCGGACAAAATCGGCGGAGAAACCGGCGGAAGCTTTAGTGAAGTCCTTCCTGCAGGCAGTTATACATTAACCGTTAAATTTGTGAGGGGTCAGGCATACGTTTGGACAGATGTAAAAGAAGATATAGGTTATATCACAAATGTAAAAATTCAGGATAAACCGACAACGAGTCCATCCACACCGGATGCAAAACCGAGCGTTACGTTCCGTCTGATCGGCAGTGAAATCGCAAAGCAGGATGTAGACCTCGGAACCAATACCTATCTGCCGAATTACGTAACCTGGATCGCAACCAAGACTTATACACTCGAGGAACTGGGCAAAGATGCAACTGTCGGCACGGTGTTCAAAAAAGCACTGGATGCGAAAGGTCTTTCGTATGAAGGCTATGACAACAACTATATTTCTTCCATTACGTCACCGTCCGGTTATATCCTTTCTGAGATGACAAACGGACCGAAGTCCGGCTGGATGTATACAGTAAACGGTAGCCATCCGGATAAAGGACTTCTTGAGTATAAAGTAAAGGATGGAGATGTGATCATTTGGCACTATGTGAATGACTACGCGTACGAGGTGCAGGATTGGTTTGAAAGCAAAGACTACCCGGCACTTGGCAACGCATCTACCTGGAACGGCTGGCTTAAAGCCGCCGATGCAGAAGGCAGCACAGGCGGCGGCACAGCGGCGTCTCCGATCGAGGATAAGAACGTCACCACCACTGGCACTTCCGGCTCCGCAGTAACCGCTTCCCCGACCGAAGTCAAAGTTGCTGACAAAACGAGTGCAGATGGCACGAAAGTGAAAACAGCGGAAGTTACGGTTTCTGCCGATAACCAGAAGGAAATCCTCAAGCAGGCGAAAGATAATAAGTCTGCGGAGATCGTCCTCAACGTTGCCAAGGATTCCGTCAAGGATGCAGCCAAGGCTGACATCAAGCTGGATAAGAGCTTCATCGACTCCATCGTGAAAGATACGGATGCGAAACTGACTGTCAAGACTCCGCTTGGCAACAAGACTTACACACAGGATGAGTTGAAAGCATTAGCAGATGCAGCGACCGGCTCAACGATCACGGTAACCATCGAAAAAGCAGAAGAACCGGCAGATGATGCAGTTAAGGCAGAAAAGATTGCGAAAGCAAAGAAGCTGACAGCATCCATGAAGCTGACAGCACGCACGGAAAAGACTGCGAAGAAGAACATCAAAGTAACGGTTAAGACAAACAGCAAGACGACAGCTTCCATCAAGGAACTGAAAGACCTTGGATATACCGTGAAGTACAGATACTATCGTTCTGCTAAGAAAGCAGCAAGCTACAAGTCTGCAGTGACCAAGACGACTAAGTCGTATATCAATACTGCTGGAACGAAAGGCAAGATGTACTACTATAAAGCACAGGTTCGTGTTTACGATGAAAGCGGCAAGCTGATCGCGAAGACAGCACTGAAACAGTGTAAATACGCAAGCAGAAAGTGGAGTAAATAAATAACAAGACATCAATGATTTCAGGAACATAAATTGATGGAAAAGGACTGCAGAGTGGGTGTACATTCTGCAGTTCTTGTGTTTAAACTGGACTATGCATGAGACTTGTAACAAAAAGGAAATTTTGTCTATCGAAATGCAGGTCAGCCATCTTTTTGACTATCGCTGCCGCACTCTATTTTATGGTGGAAGAC
>CAKQVC010000107.1 GCA_934277655.1 uncultured Clostridia bacterium | reverse complement strand
AGGAAATGATGCAGCAATGGAATGACGTCTTGCATTCTGGCTCGAAGCGGGGGTATGCGGATCGGCAAGACATTCAAACGATAAAACAAGTCACTTCTGAAATGACCCTCCTGAACTTCAAGCATCAGATCTTTATTGGTAGCGGTGATGAGGCGTACATCGATATCAATGATGCGGTCGCTGCCGATCCGCATAATTTGTTTTTCCTGAATGGTTCGAAGGAGCCTGGCCTGCAGGTTCGGCGTAACATCTCCAATCTCATCAAGGAAGATCGTTCCGTGGTTTGCTTGTTCAAATAGTCCGATTTTTCCTTTTGCATTTGCGCCGGTAAAGGCGCCTGCTTCATAACCGAACAACTCGCTTTCCAGCAGATTTTCAGGCAGCGCAGCGCAGTTTACCGCCACAAACGGTTTCCTCTTGCGCGGCGAAGCGTTATGGATAGATTGTGCGAAAAGTTCCTTGCCAGTGCCGCTTTCACCATATATGAGCACAGTGTGCTCCGACTGTACCATCTGTTCTGCGGTCTGCACTGCATTCTTCATTTCTTCGGAACAAAAAATAATGTTTTGGAAATGATGTTTTGCGACATGACCCTTTTTATGGTTCGCCTTTTCACCTAGTGATAACTTGCTTTCCTCCTGGATCGTAATATAGTAGCCGACAGTTTCCTCCATCAACTTGATCGGGTGACTGTCATAACGATCGTCTTGATCCTGAAGGAACGAAAGGTCGTACTCGTTTCCCCTTGATTTTGTGATCTCCTTGGACTTATCGTTTGCGTAAATCACCTTTCCGGCATTGTCAATCAGCAGGATCCCTAATTGACTTGTATTTGCTATTTTATGCAAAGCTTCGCTTTTCAAGTATTCATTCACGTAATTCGTATGGAATATGGCATCCGGGGCGGCTAGTGTGTGTATATATCGAAAAAGATTTCTGTTTACCACGCTGATGTCCAAATTCAACGATTTCATGAGTCTGAACATTGTATCAAAGCTGATTTTTCTATAACCGATATCTATGATCTCTTTGATGTGCGCCGGAACGAATTGTCTCTCTGCCGGAGTGACTGCGACTGTGAGATGATCATAGATACCGGTGTGTGCCAGCTTCCTGTCATAGGCGATCATGTTAATGTGACTGATGCCCATTTCAAAAAAACCGTTGATCGTATCCACTGCAGTGCTGTACGAGTCGTTTACGATCAGAACATTTGTCCCTGCAGGTATATCCAAGAGCCTTTTCAAAACATGCTGCTCAATGGTGCGATTTATTTTTATCACGCTATGAAAATTGTCCACGTATTCTTTTGCTCTTTGAAAAACTCGCTCATCAATGGCTAGGAAAGCATCTGCCTCCAGTTTATTCTGATCATTCAGATCGGCAAGAAAACAATTTTCGACAAGAAGACGATCTCCAAAGATCTCCTCCAAATTATTTTTAATGAACTGGATCACTCCTGTATTGCTCACGGCCTGCGGGCTTCTGTAGAGGATCACGACTTTTTTAACTGCATGCATCGTCTGTTCGCCTTTCTATAACTATACTCTCGTGTACTCAGTATAGTATATTTTTCGGTTCTTCACAATGGGTTCAAATAAATTTAAATCCTGTTATACTGTATTATTTTCGGCGTAATATGCCGTTTTGCACGATTTTTTGCCGGTTTTTATTGGCATACATGTTGCGTATAGATAAATATACCGAGCAGAAAAAGAAAGTTATCTGTCTAGGTCGCGTTCCGCTTATCTGCTCTGCACAAACAAAGAAAGGACGAAAAGAAAATGAAAAAGAAAAGGACATTCGAAATGCCGCATGTCATCATCGTGCTCCTCATGATCATGCTTGTGGTAGCACTGCTCACATATATTGCGCCAAGCGGTGCTTTCGAAAGAGTGTACGATCCCGAAACAGATCGAGACATTGTGCAGCCGGATCAATTCCACTTCCTAGATGAAAAGGACCCTATTGGTTTTCTGGACTTCTTCCAGGCAATTTATCAAGGATTTGTTGAAGGCGCGGATATTATTGCAGGTCTGCTTATCACTTGCGGCGTTATCAACTTTTTGGAAGAGACCGGTACTTTTGGTGCAGGACTTACCAAGATCATGGAGATCGCGGAACGAGAACGATCTTTTAAACTCGGTGTCATACTGATTTTTTTCGCGGCCTTTGCGGGCATGGGCATTTTAGGCTTCGGCGAAGCATCTTATCCGTTCTATGGCATTACGACGTCTGTGATCCTCGCGATCGGATACGACCGCGTAGCGGCAATGGCCACCATCATGATGGCGTCTTGCTCGGGCTGGGCGAGCGGTATGCTGAACATGTATACGACCGGTATCTCTCAAAAAATCGTAGGATTGCCGATTTTCTCCGGACTGTGGTATCGCGTGATTTGTTTCTGCGTGTTCTTCGTTCTGGCCTTATTCAGTGTGCTCATGTACTGCAGGAAAATCACAAAAGATCCTTCCAAGAGCTACATTGCGGAAGAATACGAGCGTCAGCTCAAAGGGGATGTTGAGATAGAGGGCATCAAAAATAAAGTACCTATGACACACAAGCACAGTTTAGCGCTTGGTATATATGTTGTTTTCTTGATCATACAAGGCTATTGCTGTGCGACCAAAGGTTGGGGCATCGGTGAAGTCGCGGGACTCTATATCATTTACGCAATTATCTTAGCGCTCATTTTCCGTGTCAGGCCGAGTGATGCTGCGGAAAGCGTTATGCGCGGAGCGGCAAATGTATTAACCGCAGGTTTTGTTATCGGAATGGCGCGCTCGATTATGATCGTTCTTGAAAAAGGTGAGATTGTGGATACCTTCGTTTACTACATGGGCCAAATGCTTGAAGGCAAGGGACCGGCGTTTACGATCCTGCTTCTCTTTGTTTTCGTTACGATCTTGAATTTCTTTGTCGACTCAGGTTCCGGCAAAGCGGTCATGATGATGCCGATCATGAGCCCGTTGGGCAAGATCTTAGGCATCAATCAGCAAGTTATGGTACTGACGTATCAATTCGGTGATGGATTTACGGACTACTTATGGCCGGCAGGCGCGCTGGTACCTTGCCAGTTGTGCGGCTTGAAATATGATGTATGGGTCAAGTTCTCTGCAAGAGCGATGACGATTCAATTGGCCGCGGGTTACATCATGGTGCTGATCGCGCACCATATCAACTTAGGACCATTCTAAAGAGAGGTAAAACAGCAGAAATGAAAATTTTTATCAGTGCTGATATCGAGGGTGTCAGCGGAATTACGAGCTGGGAAGCGACCAGATATGGAGGTAAAGGATACGAGGCTGCCTGCAGGCAAATGTCATTAGAAACGGCTGCGGCTTGTCGGGGCGCGCTGTCCTGCGGCTATGAGGTCGTCGTAAAAGACGGTCATGAAGATGCAATGAATATAGACCACACGCTTCTTCCGAAAGAAGCGCAGCTTATCTGCGGTTGGACGTGTTCGCCGCTGTCTATGCTTGGCGGCTTGGATGATACGTTTGACGGAGTGATCTATATTGGTTATCATTCGGGCGCTTGGACCGATACGAGCCCTTTGAAACATACCTGCGAGGATCATGTATACAATTGGTTCAAGATCAATGGAGAATTTGCTTCTGAGTTTACGATCAATTCGGGTGTTGCCGACCAAATGGGCGTACCCTCCCTGTTTCTTTCCGGAGATGCAGGTATCTGCCGCGCGGCTGAAAAAGAATACCCGGGAATCGTTACAGTCCCGACGAAGCGCGGCTTGGGCGATGCCACGTGGAATCTGCATCCGGAAAAAGTGGTGGAAGATATAGAAGCTGCTGTAAGCAATGTGCTATCGAAACCTCTTCCTCCAGCGCGTCCGCTTGCGGACACTTATAACATGACAGTATGTTATAAGGAATTCCAAAAGGCTATGTCGGCATCATGGTTCCCCGGCGTCGAAAAAATCGATGATTTTACGGTATCGTTTAACGCTGATAAACCGCTTGAGCTATCAAGATGCCGATATTTTATCGGATAACAAATCATAAACAGCAAAACGCCTCCGCGGGCGGATAATACCGGCCTGCGGAGGCGTTTTTTCTGTTAGGGAGTTTTTTTACAGCCCCTTTTTGCATAATGAAAGGACTGCACGTTAACGGTTATTTTCCGTTAAGCGGAAGCCCTTTTTGTTGATCTTTGTTTTAGTCATCGTCTTCCGGGAATTCAGGGTTCAGAAGTTCGTCGAATCCCTTTTTCTCATGAGGAGTTTTTGCGATCAGGTTGACAAAGTCCTCGAAATCTTCAATGCCGCTGGATACAAAATCAAACAGCACCGGAGATTTGAATTCATATTTTGCAGAAGGAAACGATACTGCAGACAGCGCAGATGTACTGAAATCTTTTTCCAGTAGCTGTATGGATTCCCGATCAAAAGCACATGCCAAAATCTGATTGAAATCCGTTATGTAGTAAATGCCGAGAACATCATCGTTGAGATTAAATACGGGCTGTGCAACGTGATCGTTATGGGGCCGGAAAATCATAAACAGTGTTCCGCCTTCGTATTCGGTAATGGTTGCACGATCGGAAAGTGCTGTGGTTTCGCGGGTAAAATCAGGATGCTCTTCCATACACTCATAAACCGTAATAAACTCCGAACGAGATAAAATCATACCAAATTCTTCTTTTGAGATCTGAAAGGAAGAAATGCGCTCATATTTTACAACTTTTAGATGTTCCAACGTTACCTGGGTTACGGTAATGTAATAGTGTTCATCCACTTCGAGCAGCGACTCACAGAGGAAGGATCTTCGGGTGGTAAAAGTGCCGAAAGTCCGGTCATTGTCCGTTACATAGTAGTCGGTGTTTACACCACTTCCAGGGTCTTCCGCTTCTGTGATCGTATTTCGAAAAAGTGTAGCGTAGGATAAATCCGAAAAAAGTTCCGTCCGCACATAGTTCTTGGTAAGAAATTTTGCTGCTTCAAAATCCTTGCAGAAACACCGCATTATGAAGTAATTGATAACTTGATATGGATTCTTCATGATTGGGCATTGCTTGCACATTAGGACGTATTCTTCTGTGTCCGATAATTCAATGCGAGGCTGGAGCAGAAATTCGAAGTTTTCGATGCCTTCCGGCATTTCGACATGCTTCTTCTGATTGTATAAAATGTATTTCTGAACTAGCGCCCGAAGTTCTCTCTCGGAAATCTGAATATTATCTCCACCCAGACCACCCATCAGCCGGGCTTCAATGGAATGAATCAGAGCAAGGTCTTCTTCGTCCGCAGGATCGCAGGTATAAACCTGTTCATAGCTTTCCAGTCCAAATTCGTCAGCGTCAATGTAGAAATATTGATAGAGGTAACGGGATACCTGGTTATCGGGAAGTTTCCAACGTGCAGATACACACACAACACCCATCATGCGAGTGTCTGTCACGACGGCTGATAAAAACTCTTTCCGGCTTGTTGCGGAACTTTCCGAAAGTCCGCCGGGAATGACCTGAAATGGAAAATTTTCGTTCATGTAATTTCGCTTACCTTTCTATTCTATAGGGTCTTCATTCAGTATACCTTATTTTGAAAAAAAAACAAGTACAGCCGTAATATTTCCTGCGTCATACTTTAGTAGGATGCAAAACCCGAGATTTTCTGCTATAATTTTTATAATCAGATGGAAAATGCCAGATCCCGAAAAGAGGGTGGCAGAAAGGAAAAACTTCGGCTTATCTCGGATAAAGTATAGTGGAGGCAGCAAGTGAATCGACACATTATTTTGAAAAGTGACCTGGAAGAAACGTTCCGAAATGAAATGAATACGGGCAGAATTGTATTTTTCAGTGCGCCGTGTGGGTTTGGAAAGACGACAACGGCAGAAGCACTGGTTGAAGGAAAGAAAGTAAAGAAATTATCGGCTGAGACCGCAGATTTTAAAATCCCGGAAGTGGACGGAACCTGGGATATACTGCTGATCGATCAGTTTCAATATTTTATTGAGGATGAATTTAAAGATTCACTGTGCAGCTTGATCCGTGAAAATCCACAGCTTCGATTCCTTTTCCTTTCGAGGGGAGCAGCACCGGGATGGCTGGCGCCGTTTCAGTTTACCGGACTGATGAAAATTTTTCAGGCACAGGATCTGTTCTTTGATTGGGAAACGGTAAAAAGGCTGATGGATAAATATAAAATTCCAAGAACGCCTGCAGAAATTACGACTATCATGACGGAAACACTGGGATATCCGCTGGCTGTGCAGCTTGTAGCAATGCATCTTCTGCAGGGGAAAGTTTATGATGCCAGAACATCAGATATGATTCGAAGGGAGATCTATATCTACTTTGAAGATGCAATCTATAAACGATTTGATATATCGAAGAGGATGCTGCTCATACAGCTGGCACCATTTGATGGATTTGATACGAATCTTGCGAAGATGGTCAGTGGAGATAACTGTGTGGGAGAAATTCTGGGAGAAATCCAGAAAAATACGACCATGCTGCTTTATGACAGCATTGAGGAATTCAGGTTTTGGCCATTTTTTCGTGACTTTCTGCTTTGGGAACTGGAAAAGGAATTTACAGAAACGCAGAAACAGGCGATTTATAACCGGGGCGGACTATATTATGAGTTGAACAATGATTACGGCAGGGCAATGGAATGTTACGCGAGTAGTGGCGATTATCACAAGATTTCAGAACTTTTGATCAAGAATGCAGAAAAAGACCCCGGATCAGGTTATTACTGGGAAATGGAGAAATATTATAACCGGCTGCCAGATGAAGAAGTCAGGACATCGCCGGCACTGATGCAGGGACTGAGCATGCTGCGAGCTTTGGAGATGGACTATGAAAAATCGGAATACTGGTATGAACAGCTGGCACAGTATGCAGCACATAAAGACAGAAACGATGCTGCTTATAAAGAGGCAAGGAGCCGGCTGGCCTGGCTGGATATTTCACTGCCGCAGAGAGGTGTACAAAAGCTGACGGAGATCATACCGAATGTCTTCCAGCTCCTCTTAAATAAAGAAGTGACGTTGCCGCAGTTTTCGGTAACCAGTAATCTGCCA
>CAKQVC010000106.1 GCA_934277655.1 uncultured Clostridia bacterium | reverse complement strand
AGGGCAGCAAGGCGAGGTCCTATATAGGCGTTCTGGCAGGACGAAATGCAAAAACTATTCGAAACTGTGCAGTTGCAGGCTATACGTTTAAAGTATATTCCTACAGAAACAGTACATCGTATATAGGCGGTCTGGTTGGATACAGCACCGGTACGATTCGTGAATGTTCGGCAGAAACTCCGAAGATGCAGCTTTCTGCAACTTATGCAACCATGTCGGCAGGTGGATTTGTTGGAAGAAATATCGGAGGTATCTATTCCAGCTATGCAATCGCAGATATTGAGATGCTTGAATCCAAGGCAGGAACTGTTGCGATTGCAGGTTTTGCAGCACAGAACAGTGGTGTTATCAATACGGCATACTGTACATCCTCAGTAACGGCATCCGGCTCTGCAGAGGGATATGGATTCACACCGGCAGGAGGGACAGTCACAAACTGCTGGTATCTCAACGGTGGAACGTATTTTTATGTAGAAAAACTGAATGCATATAACATTGCAGCAGGCGATACCAGAACCAAAGAAATTACCGGCGAAGAACTGAAAAAGAAAGCCGGAGAAACAGAAGTCGGCAAGCGGTTTGGTCTGCGATTCGGCAAAGCAGATGAATCTCATTACTACAAGAAAACAAGCTCTGAAAAGGCTGTTTATCCATATCCTGCAGTCATAAGAAAAGGTAATAAACTTGTTCATTACGGAAACTGGATTGTAGAAGCTGATCTTGGCGAAACCGGCGTGTTCTATTGGGAGCATGAAGTTGGCGGTGCCAATGCCGGATACCATTTCCGATATATCGGTGTTTTAACCAGTGGTGGTACGAAAGATGTAACCGGCGTTAACGGTTCCTCTCTGTGCACCTCTCACGATGACGGCGGAGTAGTCAAGGAGTTTGGCTATGGATACTATGTGAAGAAGGGCGGAAACGTGACAGCAACAGCAGGTTCCGGAATGCAGGTCGGAAAGACTCCGAATGCAGAAGCATCGGAAGCAATCAGCAAGCAGGTAAAGGAGTATGATGTTTTCGCATTTACGACCGGAACTCAGGCAGAACTGAAAGCACAGGGCAGCCCGGAAGACAGCTTCCTGTACCTGACAACGACAGGAAGTGGAAGAAATGCGAAAGCTGCTGACAATGGAACATGGACGCTGTCATATAAGCCGGGCGGAAGCAATCAGTCGATGAGCTATCGGTTTACTGTTTGTCCGTTCTTTGCTGATGCAATCAGTTATGACGGAATTATCAATGGTACAAGGGTGGATAAACCAACAGGAACAGATGCCGAAAACTTCGGGCAGACAGACACTACGGGAAGCAAAAATAACCCATACCAGACTCGCTCTGCGAAACAGCTTCAGTATATTAACTGGAACGGATACAACTGCAATGCAACATCAGCAGTTGTAACCACATATGGGGCGGCAAACACCTACTTCCCATATCTGGTTTATATCAGTGGAAACAATGCAGCAACGAGGGATTGGAATTATTACTGGGATCAGACGCATGATCTGGATCAGCAAGGAAACAAAAATGATAAGTCCACGTATTTTACTCCAATCGGCAGCATGTTCTATACAACAACGGATAATAAGGGTCAGGCTTATATTGCATACTTTGGCGGTGTTTATAATGGTAACGCTTACGCAATCAAGAATATTGAAATTCACAGTGATACAGAAATGACAGGGCTTTTCGGTATGACAGCCGGTGCTAAACTGGAAAATATCGTTATGTATTCCGACAAAGGAAATACCATCGAAATCACAAATAAGAGCACCAAGTGGTACAGCCTTGGTGGCTTGGTAGGCTTTGCCGCGAAGGGAACCGGGACAAGTGCAAAAAATGCAACAATAACCAACTGCACGGTTTCCGGATATAAAATAGTAGATTCCAGAAGTCATGATGGCGGCTGGGGAGGAGCCTCTATTGGCGGACTGGCGGGTGCCAGCAATATGGATATCAAAAATTGTACTGCAGTTAATGATATTGAAATAAATCTGACGTATAATCAAGTGCAATATAACAATGTTCGAGTAGGCGGACTGGTTGGTAATTTAAGAGGCAGTGTGGACAGTGCTTACTGTGGAGGCAGCATTGTAAGTAATGTAAAAAAAGCAAGGGAAGACATTGCCTATAATCAAAATTCGACCTCCATCTGGATCGGAGGAATCAACGGAGGTATCGTAATGATTGACTTCGGTAATATTCCTACATTGATTGGATCGACAACATCAGAAGTGACTATCAAGAATTCTTATACCTTTGTAGAACTTCCGCCAATCAACGATCACCAGGTCAAGTGTTCACAATCCATTGCATCCATCGGAGAAATGCAGGATTATTTCGCTCCGATCGAAAATCCTTATGTTATCGTAAAGAACAGCTATACATATGAAGGGACAGCTGTAAATACGGATGACTATAAGACATATGGAAGAACGACATCTGGATGGAATTCGAAGGATATCGTTGTACATGACCAGAATGTTGGTGGCAAGCGGGTGCGCAGATATGTACGAATCATAAATAATAACAATAAATCCCCATATGTTACCTACGACCAGCTCAGCGATCATGGCAGCGGCGGGGTTAAAGAATGGCTTAATAAAGGTGGCGGAACATTCGGTTTCGTAACCGTTACCGAAAATGGTGCCAAGATCGATGGTAAATACAGCTATCCAGGTAATGATGCCAGTCTAGAAGGAAACAACTATCCATTCCCGACCATCCTGACGCAGACCGACACGCTGGGTAAGAAAGTCAGTGTCCACTATGGCAGATGGCCGAAAGGCAGTCTGTACTGGAGTGAAGCGATGGTTGACTTCGACCTTTTGGAAATGGATTATATCGATGGATATCCACAGTTTAAGATGAGTTTGAAATATCTGCTCAGCGGCACTGGAACACCAGGAACTCCGGACTACATATTTATGGACGAAGACGGAAATGAGCTTGATGCAGCAGAAGTAATTATCCAGGCGAAATCTTCAACATACAACAGAACTGACAGCTTGTTTAATGTTATATTCAATGCCATTAAGACGGGCACCGCAACTATTCGTGCCAAGATTGGAAATGCATATAGTGATGTGCTCGTTAACATTACCGCAAAACTTTCCCTCACGGCTGATCCGGCAGAAATTAACGTTACGGCAGGCCAGAAGCAGGAAGTTTCCTTAAAAGCGGAGTCTATTAATAAAAAGAAAGACTTTACGAAAGATGTAACCTGGAAAATCGAAGTTGACGATGAAAATATCGCAGAATGTACAGCTGCGGACTATGATGCAGATGCGAATATCTGGAAGATAAATGTTAGAGGGCATGCAGCGGGAGAAACGCGTATTACGGCAACAGCAACCTATAAAATGATGATTGGCGGCAGTGAACAGAAATTTACCGAAAGTACGTTCCTCCTTGTTAACGTGGCAGAGCAGAATGCTGATGAAAACAGTGCGTCTGACGATGGCATGCAGCCTCAAAGTAACAGAGAGGGGGCGTCAAAGTGAAGAACGCCTTAAATTCAAAACTTCATAACAGGCAGGGGGCATCTATCCTGATGGCGCTGTTTCTGCTGGTTGTTGTAACGGTAGTCAGTGTGGTCATTATAACAGTTGCGACTACGGCGGCCCACCAGATCCGTGATAATAAAGAAGCACAGCAGGCGTATCTGACTGTATCATCGGCAGCGGAATTTATGCGGGATGAGATTGAAAACCAGAGTTATGTAAACAGTCATACGACCTATACTCCTGCCAGTTCCGGTGCAGGAAGCCGAGCAGATACGGATTCAGATTCTACGGTTCCGACAGGGACTTTTAAGACGCTTCTTAAAGAACTTTCGATGATGATAAAAAATGATACGACCGATGTGCCAGGACAGACAATAACAGGTGCTTCGAAACATGCCGTGATTAAAGTGGATGGTATGGATGACGTGGATGTGGATGTTTATCTTGAGTATTCCGGCAGAGATTCATCAGGAATTGGAACGGAAATCAGTACAACGATGCGGAGTTATTACAAGATGATTGTACGGCTGTCGGTCAGCGATGTGTCTGAGGATGGCTACGGATATCGCATGGAAATGACCATTCCGCAGGTTACCAAGGATGTGACGGTATCGCAGGGTATGATCACAGAAAATGGCAATAAAGGAGACAACGCAAAAAAATGGACTACTACCACGACGGTAACAACGGTATCCTGGGACAGAGGTACGATGGAAAAGGGGTGGAGTGATGGCTCGAATTAAGAAAAATGTTTCCGGCAAACTGAAAAGTCAGAGTGGCGAAACTCTGATGGAAACTTTGATTTCTATTATTATTGCTGTTCTTTGTGTGGCGTTGTTGTCCACTTCTGTTGTGGCAGCTTCCCGGATTAATTCAAAGATTAAGAACAGTGTTACAGAAGGGTTCAATTTCGAGTACAGCAAGGCAGCCGCTTCTCAGAAGACTTTTATTTTTGCTGAAAAAGATGCGGCCGGAAATCTGATCGGAACCGGCACGAATGCAGCTACTGCACAGGTAGACTGGTATGAGAGCAATGGATATGTTTATTATACCCGGACAGGTGGTGAAAGCAATGGTTGAGCTTGTGACATCTGAGAGAGCTGCAGAGGCTGAGAATTTGATAACTGAGGGCTCGGAAAAAAATAAGATAAAGGCGAAAAATGAGCCATTTGGTGCAAGAAAAAAATTGCAGAGCAAATATGGGCTTTCAATCGTGGAGCTGCTTTCTGCAATTATCGTAATGCTTCTGGTAACAGCGACTCTTGTAATCGGAGTACGTCTGGGCGTTAAGGCTTATGTCGAATCGGTTTCCATGTCAGAAGCGCAGATTCTCTGTTCGACTCTTACAACTACCATCAGTGATGAACTTCGGTATGCGGACACGATTAAAGCTGCAGATGATGGAAAGATAACTTTCTTTAGTAAAAACTTCGGAGGCACCGGTAGTGAGGGAGTTTCATTTTCGTTAAATGAGAATGGACAGATTCTTCTGGGAAATCGGGCAATTCTCAGCAAACGGGCGTATCCTTACGGGTTACGGGCTGCAATGGACTTAAAGTATGATCAGCAGTCCCGGATTTTTTCGATAAACCTGAAGATTATGAGAGACTCACGGGCAACAGTTCTGGCAGAAGATACTTTCGAAGTTAAAGCAATTAATGTCCAAAGCAATTAATTTCCAAAGTGATTTGTATTGATTTATCGGTTTTGAAATGTTAAAATGAGTAACAGAAACCGCACTTAGTCCAGACGAGGGGAACCATCATTACGGACAGGAAGCGGGTCAGGATAATTATTGAATATTTGAGACCAGGGCTAACGGAAAGGGGTGAGATGCCCCACTGTTTCTCAGCAACCGTGATGCATATGATATGTCTGCTAAAATGTAATCCCCTTGATGGATGCCGGGGATATGGCTGTGAATCAGCAGTCAGGAGGGATAATTGTCAATATGCCAGTCGGGAGACGAGTTGTGGTCAGGACTGTCATTTTCTGAGGCGGATGACAGGAAAGAAAAAGTACAGAGCAGCCTTAGTCTGCTCTTTCGCATTTCAGGGGGAGAGATAACCTTTCTGAAGTAGTTTAAATTCAAATTCAAGCCGCAGAACATATAAATCCGCAATCACATGGATTCGTATGTGAATTACTACAAACGTAATCAACCACGGATGGAAGAAGGTTGATAGAAAGGAAGCAGTATATTGCCAGTGACCAGTAAAATGAGTCAATTACAATATATCAGGAATGCACATGTTTAAAAACGGACTAGGAGAGGAAAGCCGGTTTTCCGGATGCCATCCTTTCGTTAATTTCATTTATTACACATTCGTGATCGGAATAACTATGTTTTCGATGGCACCGGTCTTTTTGGCAGTAACCTTTCTATTTGCCTGGGCATATTCCATGCTTCTGAAAGGGACCGGTGCGATTAAGACCAATTTGGCGTTTACCATTCCGATTTTAGTTGTTATGGCAGTGATCAATACGTTGTTTACACACAACGGCAAAACGGTGTTGCTTTATATCAATGACAGCAGGATTACTTTAGAAGCTTTCCTTTATGGACTGGCAGGCGCAGTGCTTGTATCGGCTGTCGTTATATGGTTTGGCAGTTTCAATGTGGTTATGTCCTCAGACAAGCTGATCTATCTTTTCGGCAAGGCAGCGCCGGTTCTGGGG
Source organism: uncultured Clostridia bacterium (assembly GCA_934277655.1). Classification (GTDB taxonomy): domain Bacteria; phylum Bacillota; class Clostridia; order Peptostreptococcales; family Anaerovoracaceae; genus CAG-238. The sequence continues at coordinate 861 of CAKQVC010000106.1, read as the reverse complement.
CTGACTTTGTCCATGGTATTTCGGTTTATTCCGTTGCTTAAGAGTAGATATAAGGAAATTTCCATGGGACAGCGATGTATGGGCAGACATGTAGAAGGAAATCTGTTTTCCAAAGCAAGGCAGATCTGTAAAGAAATATCGATCCTGATTTCCTGGTCGCTGGAGGCCTCCATCGAAACCTCAGATTCTATGGAAGCAAGGGGATATGGGCTGCCGGGCAGAACCAGCTTTCATCTGTTCAAAATGTCGCCGACCGACTGGATGCTGATGGCGACTATTACCGTAACAGGCATCATCTGTGTGGTTGGATGCGCACTTGGAAAAACGAGTATTTATTACTATCCGGTGGTTGTGCCCATGAGTTGGGATGCTATGACAATCATAACGCTGATCAGTTATGTGGTTTTATTAGCATTGCCACTGGTTTTGGATATAGCAGGAGAAAGAAAATGGCAACAATTGAGGTTAGAAATTTAAATTTTATCTATCCCACAGCTGAGAATCCGGCACTTCGTAATCTTTCCTTTGATGTAGAGGAATCCGAGTTTGTTGTGCTTTGTGGCAAATCAGGATGTGGTAAAAGTACGTTGCTCCGGCAGTTAAAAAAGAATTTGATTCCTTATGGCGAGCTGTCGGGGAGTGCAAAATACAGAGGCGCAGAAATCAGCCAGCTGGATGATCGGATGAATGCATCCGAGATCGGTTTTGTGCAGCAGAATCCGGACAACCAGCTTGTTACGGATAAGGTGTGGCATGAGCTGGCTTTCGGACTGGAAAGTCTGGGGCTGGATAATCAGTCTATCAAGAGAAGAGTCGCAGAAATGGCTAGCTTTTTCGATATTCAGACATGGTTTCGAAAGG
>CAKQVC010000105.1 GCA_934277655.1 uncultured Clostridia bacterium | reverse complement strand
CTGATCAACTTTGCATTTAACTGGGAAACACGAATCGAGAGAGCCTCCTTCGTAGGATGCATCATCGTACTTATCTTTTTAATTTTTCCATGTAAAAAAAATGCTGCGAAAAAAATCAATTACGTGCCATGGTACGATCTGATCCTGGCAGTAGCTGGAGGATTCTCCTATTTCTACTTTGTATTTAACTGCGAACGTATTGTAAATCAGGGCATCATGCTCAGTTCCTTTGAAGTGGCACTTGGCATTATCGGTGTTCTGATCACGTTGGAAGCCTGCAGACGTTCCGTTGGCGTTCCGATCGTGATCGTTTCTTCCTGCTTCCTGCTCTATGGACTGACACAGAAGAGTCTGCTGATGACAGTCTACAACGTATTTTATACGACAGAAGGTGTTATCGGTACTCCGATCAGAGCATGTTCCACTTTCATCGTATTGTTTGTCATGTTCGGAAGCTTCCTGAAGCAAACCGGTATTACCGATTTCTTTATCGAGCTTGCCAACTCTATCGCAGGCAGCTCTGATGGAGGACCTGCAAAGGTTGCCGTTATTTCCTCTGCTCTCTGCGGTATGGTATCCGGATCTTCTGTCGGTAACACCGTAACTACCGGTGCTGTTACCATCCCGTTGATGAAAAAAACAGGATATCGTCCCGAGTTTGCAGGAGCAGTAGAAGCTGCAGCTTCCACCGGAGGTCAGATCATGCCGCCGATCATGGGAGCCGCTGCATTCCTGATGGCTGAATACTCCAGTACATCCTACAGCACCATCGCAGTAAAAGCAATTCTGCCTGCTGTGCTATATTTTGCAGGGGTTTTCATTTCCGTACATTTGGAAGCGAAAAAGACCGGTCTGAAAGGTATGTCCAAAGATCAACTTCCACGTTTCTTTGATGTATTATTTAAGAAAGGCTATCTGCTGGTTCCGTTGATTGCTCTTGTCATTCTTATCATCAAAACGACCATGGCACTGGCAGCAATTATTGGAACCATCTTATCGATTGCAGTAAGTCTTTTCCGCAAGGAAACAAGAATTACTGTCACGAGATTCTTTGATGCACTGGAAGAAACCGCAAAAAGCACTCTGACTGTAGGCGCTGCCTGTGCAGTTGCCGGAATCATTGCCTGCATCATTACAACAACAGGTATCGGAACGAAGCTGATTTCTGCTATCGTAAGTGTTTCCGGTGGTCATATGATCGTTGCCATGTTCCTGACTATGATCACGTGTATCGTACTGGGCATGGGCGTTCCGACTACAGCAAACTACGTTATCATGGCAACAACATGTGCGCCGATCTTGATTTCCATGGGAATGCCTACACTATGTGCTCATTTCTTCGTATTCTATTTCGGAATTGTTGCTGATATTACACCGCCTGTAGCTTTGGCTGCTTATGCCGGAAGTGCTATCGCAGGTTCGAAACCGATGAAAACAGCATTTAATGCGACAAGCCTTGCGATTGCTGCATTTATTGTTCCATATTGTTTTGGTATCAATCCTGCCCTTCTGTTCATCGACTGTGAGCTGTGGGAAGGTATTCTGGTTGTCATCACTGCTTTAGTCGGTGTGTATGGTGTTGCGGCCGGTTTGAGAGGCTATGCATTTAACCATTTGAACAAACCACTTCGCGCAGTGATCATCGCCGGTGGGCTGCTTTTAATCTATCCTGGCGCAGTAACTGACCTGATTGGTGTTGTTATCGTTTTAGGAATTTCCATTGTTCAGGAATTAGAAAAGAGAAAACACAACGCAGCATAAGAATAATATTCTTGCAAACTTCTATGTTTTTAATAGTACAGAAAAGACCTCGGGCATTCGCATACACCGAGGTCTTTTCCTTTAGCTAACGAGAAACTGCACATAGCTTTCAAAGGATAATCCTTTAGAAATCATGTGCAGTCCTCAATAAAACTTTTCAGTTTTCTTCCACTCTGTATTCAATTTTAGCTAAAATTATTTTTTTATCTTTTCATTGCTCTGTCTTCTTTAATCGACAGAATCAAGCAGATGACCAAATAGGACACTGCCAAAGGAACTGTCAATGCAAGCATAATGCCATACCAGGTTGCATCGTTCTTCATCATAAACATTGCTACAACCATTGCAATGGATGCAGAAATGAAGAAAGCTGTCTTATCAAAACCTTTCTTTATTGCATATAAAAAGATGATGAGAGAACCAATAATCGGTAAAAACATAAAAAATATCTGCATTTTATCTCCTTAATATTACTTTACTACCCTTACTTACTGTAAGCCGATTCCCTGTGCAACCAGTACGAAGATTAATCCAAGTAAGTACTGTAATCCTAAGATTGGAAGGAACCATTTCGCCCATTTGGACCAAGGAACTTTTGCAAGTGCAAGACCAGCCATGAAGTATCCGGAAGTTGGTGTAAAGATATTGGAAATACCATCACCTAACTGGAATGCGATACAAGCAGTCTGTCTTGTTACACCTACCAGGTCAGCAAGAGGTGCCATGATTGGCATGGAAACTGCAGCCTGTCCGGAACCTGACGGAACGATGAAGTTGAGCAGGCACTGGAATACATACATGCCGGCAGCAGATACCATTGCAGGAAGTCCATTCAGTAAGGATGCTGCACCATGAAGGATTGTGTAGAGGATGTTACCATCTGTCATAACAACCAGGATACCTCTTGCAAAACCTACAACCAGTGCTCCGCCTGCGATGTCAGCCATACCTTTGGATAAAGCATTTGCATATCCGTTGAATCCAAGTCCGCTGATAGCAGCTACGATCATAGACATACCAAGGAATAATGCAGCGATTTCATCCATATACCATCCCATTTTGATTACGCCGTAAACAAGTAAAATGATAGTTGCAAGGAATACAACCAGGATTAATTTTTCTCTGCCACCAAATGCAGGAAGTGCATCAAGGTCAGCAACATCTTCTCTTGTTTTATCGAAATCATGCATAACAGAAATCTGAGGATTTTTTCTTACTTTCACTGCATATCTCATAACCATTGTTACCGACAGGATAACCATGCAGATATACATTACGATTCTGAAACTCATACCGGACAACAACGGCAGTTCAGCAATACCTTGTGCAACCTGAATCGTGAACGGGTTGATAAATGCACCTGCGAATCCGGCACTGGCACCGCAAAGGACTACAGCCACACCTGTGATACTGTCAAATCCTGCTGCGATCATCAGTGATACGAAAATAGGAATAAACGGAATTGTTTCTTCTGCCATACCAAATACGGAACCGCAGAGTGAGAATAAGAACATGATGATCGGGATAAGAAGTAATGTCTTGTCTTTCATCGCCTTGATCATTCTGCCCATGCCGGCCTCAATCGCCTTTGTTTCCTGCAAAACTGTCATTGCTCCACCTACGATAAAGATGAAGAAAATGATCTGTGCTGATTCCTGCATACCTCTAGGTACTGCAGTTAAAAATTGTAATAATGATACCGGGGTCTGCTCTACAGCATGATATGTATCAGGGTCAACTACGCTTCTTGTTGCGCCTGTATCAGGGTTTACGACTACATCATGATAATCGTAAACGTTAGCAGGTACGATATAGCTGAGGATACTGAAGATCAGAATTAAAATAAGTAATAAAATATACACATGCGGTACTACAAATTTTTTCTTCTCCATGAGAAAATACCTCCATTCATATTTAAAACCCGCTGCAGATAAGAGTGGACAACCTGCAGCTAAGCTTTATACGGTAAGAACCGGCCAAGTCTGCTGTTAACAACTTCGCCATTTTCAATTGCTGGATTTCCGTGAAGCAGAACCCAGTTGATGCCTTCCGGGCGTTTCAGTTCCGAAAAATCCGCTTTATCTATAATTGTTTCAGGGTCAAAAATCGTGATATCTGCATCGCAGCCAACTTCAATTCTTCCCTTTGCATCCATTTCCAGTCTCTTTGCAGGTTCCAGTGTCATCTTTCTGATCGCATCAATCAGAGGAAGTGCTTTTTCTTCTCTAACGTACTTGCCGAGGACTCTAGGGAATGTACCTGCTGCTCTCGGATGTCCGCCGTCATGATTGATGATCGCATCACTGGCAACCATTCCATTCGGGTTGGTAATTGCCGCACAGATTTCATCTTCATTCATTACAAATGCGACCGCAAGCATCTTCGGATACTTTTCTCTTGCATCTCTGAAGATTTCTTCATTACAGTATACATTCTTATATGGATCATCTGTGAGCAAAATATCTTTGTAGTCTTTACCCCAGCCTTCCAAACAGCCGTCCTCAAAAACTGCTGAACCGATTTCGGTAGAGAAAGCATTGTACGGGTATGTATCGTAATTTAGTCTAGGATTCTTTTTCATTGCATTGTTAATGCAATCCAGAGCTTCTTTCATCGTTCCGGTCGCAGAACAGCTGGACAGATGCGAAATCTGGAATTTCTGCGGAATTTCCTCCGCAAAACGTATCATTTCCTCAACAGGGAACATGTCGCCCTTTTTCGTCTCGTCACGATAATGTGCAGAAACAAGAAGATGCGGATCATCCGATGCTCTGACTGCGCTGAGCATTTCATCATAAGTGATACCAGGATCGTATTCAATCCCGAAAGAAATACCGGAAGCTCCGTCTGCTAGTTCTCTCTTCATGATTTCTCTCAGCTCATCCATCTGCTTCTGGGATGGATGCTGGTATCTGCCGATTCCCATCTCTACACGGTAATGATTATACCCTGCAAGCAACACATAGTTCACAGGGCTGCCACCGAGTTCGTCAATGATAGATCTGAAAACTTTTACCGGCTGATACTGTACACCGCAGTTTCCACCAACAGCTGTCGTAACACCCATTTCCAACATCATCTGCGCAATAACATATTCCTTACCTTCCTTAAGGAAATTTTCTTCATGCATATGTATGTCGATAAAGCCGGGAGATACAACCTGACCTTCAGCATCAATGGTCTTTAATGCTTCAGGGAGCTCATCTCCGATGTAAGAAATCTTACCGTCTTTAATGCCAATGTTTTTTCTTTCCATTTTATTGGCTTCAAAGTTTGGATAGATTCCGTTTTTAATAATTAAGTCTAACATGTTAATTGCCTCCTATACGAACATATTCTACCACAATTTTTTAACGATGTTAACACATTTTTAGCAAAAAATTAAATTTTTTCATGTACACTTGTTAAATCTCACAAATTCCTCAAAAGGTTTCTTCTGTATTTTATTGATTTCTCTCAATTTATTGCAGTAAATCATTATCGGTTTACATTTTCTCCTCATTTCCGACACAACTCAGCCGCCGAAAAACCTGATGAATCACGATCTGGGTATTAAGTTCATATGCTGCAAACGGATGCTCTTTTGCCCTGCTTTCATTCCAGTAACGCCGTTCGTGCATCCGTAAAGCCTCATCTTCAGACATTCCCTTGTAGAAACATTCTTCTATTAAGTTCCGTTCTTCTTCCTCCGCCTGAATATAGCGGTCAAAGTATTGCCTGTTGTCTTTCTGCGGATAAACACCATAATGCGGAAGGATCAGATTGCTGAAATCAAGTTTCTTCAATTTTTGTGCAGAGCAGACGGTATCCTCCATGCTTTTGAGAGGTGATGTATTAACCTGTATTTTCGAAACAGGAATCCCTGTACTTTCACTGGCAAAAAGTATTTTCTGTGGAAGCACCATGTAACTCATTGAACAATCTGTATGACCTTTTGTTTCATATGCTTTCACAGTTTCTCTTCCCAGAGATACTTCATCCCCCTCTCCCAGGATCCGATCGATCCTCATTCCTTCTGTCGTAATCTCAAAGTTGCTGTCTTTACCTAAATACAGCCGTTTCGCATTATTTCCCAGACGTTCCATGGTCTTTAAGGCGTTAGGATGCCTGAAAACGCTTTCAGCTTTCCGGCTTCCGCAGACGACAACATCCGGCCACTCTTTGAGTACATATGGAAGTGCTCCGATATGATCGTAATGTGTATGGGACATCAAGATGTAATCAAGGGTTCTGCCTTCCCGGTCTAAAACAAGGTGGATGTTATCAATCAGATTCTCTGCAAAGCATGCCATACCGCAGTCATATAAAGCCGTCCTTTCACTTCCCAGGATCAGGATGGCCTCACCACCTCTTCCCCCGGTCACTCTGACCAGTGGACTCGGAAGGTTCGCTCTGTCATTCCCCGAAAAGTTCTGGAAGTATCCATCTTCTTCCATCTGCCCTTTCATGTTTTTCTGATATTTTTTTCTTCGCCTTTCTTTCCGATAAACGTGCAGAAAATTAGCACAGATCATGGCAATAATCGCATATCCTAGATATCCTTCAACCGGGAACAGATATGCTATAATATTTTTAAAACCCACCAATCCCATTAAAAAGGCTGCTATTGCTGAAATGATAACTATTTTTTTCTTCTGGGGTCCTTCTTTGAGTTTCGTTGTATAACCATAGAAATTGCTGGTTGCTGCTGAATAAATCGCTGCAAACAAGATCAACGTATATACAATTCCCAGCCCCTTGGAAAGACGTGTCGAATATGCCAGCATCGGCATATCCATAGCTTGAGAAAAATACATATCTTTTTGTAAGGCTTTTACAATAATCCATGCCAGGATGCCCAGAAAGATACCGCCCAGTCCCGCTCCTGCGATCGCAGTTTTTTTGGAAGATGCCTCAATGGATGACGTAGCTACGATCGGAATGACAGCCAAAATATTGTAAGAGATGTACAGACTGGCTGCCAGTGCCCAGTTTCCGGCGATCGGCGATGGCTCAAGTTCTTCTCCGATATCGGTGCCAGGAAGCTGTATGAAAATAACTGCAATACTTATGGCAACAACTGTAGCAAACAAAATTGGCATAATATAGCGGAACACTCCGGAAATCCTTTGAAATTCTCCCAGAACAGTTGCTACAACCAGTACACCGATCAGAATCCCACCCAGTGCTGAAGGAATCCCGAACGCCTGTTTTACGAGAGCTCCACCTGCTGCTGTCATATTAATTAAAACGGTAAACAAAATAACTGCCATGAACCAGCTGATAAATTCTATGATTTTCGAATTTCCTTCTGGTACAATAATCT